>JBDHMC010000026.1:0-18653 GCA_039656355.1 Gemmatimonadota bacterium
GGTAACAGGTCGCTGAAAGGGGGTTGTCAGTAATCCACCGGCCGCAAAAAGAACTCCCCAATGGCCGTCCCTGAGAGGACCGCAACGGTGGGCAACTCCCGCTTCCAATGGGTCCCGTTGAACCGGGCCCATACCGCTTCTACCGCCTCTTCCTTGAATCCCAGTTCAATGAGTTCCTCCGGACGATACCCGGAAAGCAGCCAGTGCAGGATCGGGTCTGCTTCCTGGTATGACACACCCAGCTCGTCCTCGTCATGGATTCCCCGGATGAGATCAGCCGAAGCTGGCTTTTCCACGATGGCATCAGGGACTTCCAGGTGCCGGGCTAACTCCCAGACCTGGGTTTTGAAGAGATCACCGATGGGGTTGATGGGCGGCGAGTCGTCTGCGTGCCAGGTGAAATACCCCAGCAGACGTTCGCTCTTGTTCCCGGTTCCCAGGGGAAGCCTACCGAGTTTGGCGGATTGGTCGAAAAGGGTCACCCCCCTGACTCTTGCGGCGAGATTCCCTCGACGAAGATCTGAGAGCTCCGGATCCGCCTGCTGTATATAGGCGTCTACGGCAGCAGTGATCTCGATGGTCTCTGTCCTGGCCCCCGTGGCCGAGAGAACCAACGCTGCGTGCTCCAGGCTCTCGGTGCTCGAGGTGGCATAGGGAAGACGAAAACCGGTGACCATCTCGGGTCCCAGGGCCTCCACCGCCAGATAGAGGGCAACCGCCGAGTCAACACCCCCCGAAACACCCAATACCACACCCTCGAACCCTCTCCTTCTCACCACCTCCTCCCGGATGAACTCCACCAGGATCTTCCGAACCAGATCCATGTCCAGGGCAGGGACTGGATCACTGGGTTGTGGTGATCCGGCTATGGGCCGAACGGGGCCCCCTCCACCCAACGTGGCCTCAGGGTGTTCCCCATTCTCCCCCTCATCACTTTCCGGTGGGTCCCCTTCCTCCGGGCTGAGGCCCCGGGTGACAGCCAGGTCCAAGGACCGCCGCAGATGAGGGAGCATCTGTTGGAGATCGGCCAGGAGGGGTGCATCAAAGCGGGCCCTATCGATAGACGAGCCTCCCAATGCTACCGACACCAGGCCCTCCTCCATGAGGGGTCCCCTCGCCAGAACGGAACCGTCGGGACCTACTGCCACAGAGCCGCCCAGAAAGACCTTCCCTCCTTCCGATCCCACCAACTGGCAGACCGCCACAAACACGCCGTGCTCCAATGCGGTCCCCTGAACAAGGGCGTCCCAACGCTCGAGATTCTCGGACCGCCCGAGCCCCTTGGGAAAGTCCCGCGCGGGGGAGGCACTGACCACCAGAATCAGTTCGGCACCGTCCAGAGCCAGGATGGTAGGGGGCAGGGAGTGCCACATTTCTTCGCACACCAGCAGGCCCATCCGGCCGAACCGGCTGTTGAATGCCGCCAATTCCCTCCCTGGATCAGCGAACCTTGCCTCCTCGAAAACGCCGTAGGTCGGCAGGAACATCTTCCGGTGGACATGGATGGCGTGGTATCTACCCTCCCCGGGCTCAAAGCATGCCACGCTGTTGTAAATCCCCCTCCGCCATTTCTCGTAGAACCCCAATACGACATTGGGAGCCCCGCTCCCCGGCCGCCCTAACCGATCGGCCACTTCATCCACGGGTAACGCCGCATCGGCGACCCCCCCTTCCAGGAAGTACCCGGTGAGGGCGGCCTCGGGAAACACGAGAATGTCGATTTCCTTGGCATCCCGGAGCCACCGATTCCGGATCTCTTCCAGGTTCCCGGCGACATCGGCCTTCCTGGGTTTGAACTGCACCAAACCAACCCTGAGGGGGGGAGTTTGGCCTCTGCCATGTTCTCGCATGGGGTCCTTGAGACGCAGGGTCATCGAACTGGGGCGCATATTCGAACACAAACGTAAGGGATCGGTGTTTTTCCCGCAGCCTGGACCTGGGGGCAAAAGTTCCCTCGAGGGAACGCCCGAAAGCCGAGTGGTGTTATTTTAGGAGCCTGTTAGTGTTGCGTTCATTGAATCCCGGATTTGATATGTTTCGTCGAGTTTCCCCGATCCTTTTGGGCCTCCTCCTCTTCTCCTTCGATGCGGGAGGCGATTCGACATCGCAGGCTGCTGCTCCTCCTGAGAGTCAGGTTTTCCTGGGGGCCTTCCGAACTATCCTGGATTTCCACCAGACGACCTTCAGTGATTCGACCCTCTGGGAACAGGCCTTGGAAGGTCTTATCGGTGGTCTCGAAGACCCGTATGCCACCGTTTTCACCCCGGAGGGATACGGTGCCTTCGAAGAGGACAATACCGGTGACTATGCTGGGATCGGGGTCCAGATCACCCAGCTCAACGGGCGCGTTACCATCACCGCGGTCTTCCGGCGAACACCTGCCGATGAGGTGGGCCTCGTTGTAGGAGATAGGATCGTCGAAGTGAAGGGGTTGGACGCTCGGGACTGGACGGTTGATATGGCCCGGGACTCCATCCGAGGGCCGGTCGGATCGGTCATTGATATGAAGGTGGCCAGGGAGGGGATCCAGGAACCTCTGGCCTTCCCGATTCGAAGGGATAACGTCCATGTCTCGGCAGTTACCGCCAGCATGGTACACGATTCCCTTGGGTACATCTTGGTGGACCAAGTGGCCCGAAACTCCGCCCGCGAGGTGGACTCTGCTTTCGCCGTCGTTTCCGATGCCAAGGGGATCATCTTGGACCTTCGGCGAAATCCAGGCGGGTACCTGGCAGAATCCCTTTCCATGGCAGATCTCTTCCTGGATCGAGGGGAGACGCTTGCCAGCACCGTCAGCAGAAGCCCCGGGCAACCGAACAAAACCGTCCAAGAGTCCTGGGATGCCAGGGTTCCTGCAAAAATCCCTGAAAAGACGGTCGTGGTGCTTGTAGACCGCTATACAGCGTCCGCGGCGGAGATCGTGGCCGGATCCCTCCAAGATCACGACCGGGCCGTGGTCCTGGGTGAGCGGACGTTTGGAAAAGGTGTGGTGCAAACCGTTCTCCCCCTCCCCGGAGATCGCCGGATCCGGATTACGACAGGCGATTGGATGACTCCCTTGGGACGGTCCCTCCACATCCCCAGGGACCTGCAGGGACGCCCGGTCCAGGAGGTGTCAGACTCCTTCCCCACCGTGGTCACAAAAGCCGGCCGTTCTCTCCGGGCCGACGGAGGGGTTTTTCCAGACCTGGTGATCGAAGAAGATACCCTCACCACAGTGGAACAGAACCTTCTGGTGGAGTCGGTCAGGGCCCAGATCCCCCTCAACCTTCGAATCACCGAATTCGCCTTCGAGCAGGTCCAATTGGCGAAAGCCGGAGAGGGGCCTGAGGAACTGACACCCGAGATTATCGAGCCCTTCTTCGATCTCCTCGAAGGGGAGGGCTTGTCGCCAGAATTATTGGCCGACCCAGAGGCGAGGAGCTTTTTGAGCTGGCAGGTCAGAATGGCCTTCGCTCAAAGGGCCGAGCATTATTCTCATGCCCTGGAGTTCCAGGCTGAGAGGGATCGCGTGCTGGCTGAGGCCATCAAATTTCTGGAAGCCTCCAGCTCCCAGGTGGACCTCTTTGCAGCGGTAGAACGGGAGGCGGCGAAGGCTCGTCTGGCTGAGGCAACAAACCGCCCGCCCAGCTCCGGAGGGTAGCCCTAGGACGGCCCCTGGGAGCCTCAGCCCCGGGGATGGAAGGTCCGATGGACCTCCCTGAGATACTCGCGGTCGACGTGGGTGTAGATCTGGGTAGTGGAGATGTCGGCATGACCCAGGAGCTCCTGGACCGCAGCCAGGTCAGCCCCACCCTCCAGGAGGTGGGTAGCAAAGCTGTGCCGGAAGGTGTGAGGGGACACGTTTCGGTGGATTCCACTCCGAGCCGCGTACTTCTTTACGAATTCCCATATGGCCGCCCGGGTTAGAGGCCGGCCCCGGTGGTTCAGGAAGACCCTTCCCTCCCCTTTTCCCGTGTCCAGACGGACACGAACCTCCTGGAGATACCGCTGGATTGCTCTTCGGGCCGGGCCGCCCAGTGGCACCAAGCGCTCTTTGGACCCCTTTCCAAAAACCGTGCAAATCCCCTCCCCCAGATCGAGTGCACTCATCCTCAGCTCCACCAACTCCGATACCCGCATGCCCGTGGCGTAGAGGACTTCCAGGATGCTCCGGTCGCGCCAGTACATGGGGTGATCGGGATCCGGAGATTCCAAGACCTTTTCCACTTCCTCCACGGACAGGACATCAGGTAGCCTGCGCCAGGCTCGGGGAGATTCCAGGCGCTCGCTGGGATCCACATCCAGGACCCCTTCCTCCAGGAGAAATGCGAAGTACCCGCGAAGAGACGAGAGAGTCCTGCGGATGGAGGAGGCTGCTAGCCCAGAATCCGTCAGGTGGAAGACGAAGTCCCTGAGGTCCTGGGGAGTGATCTCCGTAGGTCCGTTCCGGCCCTTCTCATCCAAAAAGATCAGGAGTTTTTTCAGGTCCCTCTGGTATGCGGAAAGAGTCCTGTCAGAAAGACCCCGTTCGAAGGAGAGGTAGTCCACGAACGGTTCGGAGCGGAACGCGGAATCTGGATTCATTCCTCAGCCACCGAGGCTTTGCTCTTTCGAGTCCGAAACCACCACCATCCCACTGCCGCAAGGAGCACTAAGGCAAAGGCCAGGAGAAGCCTGTTGGCCTCTGCCAGCCACTGCCCTATGGCCGGGAGGTTTTTCCCGGCAGTCGCCCCCAGCCAAACCAGGCCCCCATACCAGAGCCCCGATGCCACGAGGACAGGAAAGGCAACGATCCGAAACCGCTGCTGTGTCACCCCGGCGAAGACCGGAACCATGGCCCTGAGCCCAGGGAGGAACCGTGCGAAAAAGATGGCGGGGAGGCCCCATCGCTGATAGAAGGTGCCCAACCTGCGGAGTTGGGAGGCATTAAGGAGGTGCCGGCCCAGCCCTACCTGGAAAAAGGGGCGCCCGTACCGATACCCCATCCAGTAAACCAGAAGGGCCGAAGAAGTGTTGGCCAGCCAAGTGACGAGAAAGACCGTCCAGGGGTCGGCCCTCCCGCTAGCGGCCAGGAACCCTCCCAGGAGGATAAAGGTGTCGGCAGGGATTGGCGGGAAGAAATTCTCCACCGCCGAACCGATACCCAGAAGGGCGTAGAGAAGAAAGGGCCCCTGAGCAGCAAGAAAAGAGAGGAATTCGTTCAAGAGTCTCCAGAACCAGTTTTGGCTACGAGAGCGACGGCATGGACGGCGAGCCCCTCCCCGGCGCCGATCCAACCCATTCCCTCATTGGTCTTTCCCTTTACGGACACGGATCCTTCAGGGATTCCCAGAACCTCGGACAACCTCTTTGTCATGGCCCCCGAAAGGGGCCCGATCTTCGGCGCCTCCGTAATTACCACAACATCAACATTCAACGGCTCCAACCCAATCCGTCCGAGAATCTCCACGGAACGTCTCAGGAGTTCCATGGAGTTGGCGCCTTTCCATTGCTCCTCTCCCGGGGGGAAATGGCGACCCACGTCGCCGGCGGAGGCCGCCCCGAGAATTGCGTCGATGACCGCGTGGGCAACGGCATCACCGTCAGAGTGACCGGAAAGACCCGGGGCATCAGGGATTTCCACACCCCCAAGAACGAGAGGTCTGGAAGGGTCGAAACGATGGGAATCGTACCCTAGTCCAACACGCATGATGATTCTCTCCGGTCCTTAGAAAAAAGGGGGACTGACTTCCATGCCAGCCCCCCTCTCTTCAGGGTATCATGAGATCCATCCCCATTCGTCGGGACGTCCGGCTATGCCTCCCACCGACGAATGGCCAACGTCACGTTGTGGCCACCAAAGCCGAAGGAGTTGCTCAGCGCCAGCGCCACTGGGCGCTCTACCAGGCGGTTAGGGGCGTAGTCCAGATCGCACACAGGATCCGGATCGGAATAGTTGATGGTAGGCGGAATCTTCCCTTCCCTGGTCACCAGGGTACAGACGATGCCTTCCAGGGCTCCGGCGGCCCCCAGCAGATGCCCAACCATCGACTTGGTTGAGCTCACCACCAAATCCTTGGCGTAATCCCCAAACACCGTCTTGATAGCGGTGGTTTCCATGGCGTCGTTGTGGGGTGTGGAGGTCCCGTGGGCATTGATGTAATCCACATCATGGGGCTCTGCGCCCGCATCCTTTAGGGCCGCCTGCATGGCGAACCGAGCGCCAGCCCCGGTGGGCTCCGGCGCCGTGATGTGGTAGGCATCTGCCGATGCCCCGTACCCAACCAACTCAGCCAAAATGGTTGCCCCACGAGCCTGAGCATGCTCCAGCGTTTCCAGAACCATGGCACCGGCACCCTCACCTATGACAAATCCATCACGCCCCGCATCGAAAGGCCGACTGGCTGCCTCAGGATCATCGTTTCGCCTGGACATGGCCCGCATGGAGGAGAATCCCGCGATGCTCAGGGGTGTAACCGCCGCTTCCGTGCCACCGGCGAGCATGACGTCCGCGTCACCCCTCTGGAGAATCCGCAGAGCATCCCCCAAGGCGTGCCCACTGGAAGCACAGGCCGACACCGTCGCGTAGTTGGGACCCTTGAGTCCGAAGCGAATTGAAACCATCCCAGCAGCCATGTCCGGAATGAACATGGGCACGAAGAAGGGGCTCACCCGCTTCGGTCCCTTGGTCACAATGACCTTGGCCTGGTCTTCGAAGGTGTACATCCCACCGATACCACTTCCAATGATCACGCCGAAACGCTCGGGAGGAATGTCCTCCCGTGCCTCCGGCAGAGCCAAACCGGCCGACTCCATAGCTTCATCCGCAACCGCGATAGCGAACTGAACGAAGCGGTCGTTTCGCTTGACCTCTTTCGGATCGAGATACTCTCCGGGATCGAAGCCCTTCACTTCGCAGGCGATCCGGGTGGCATATTCCTCGTTGGTCTCGAACTGAGTGATGGCCCCGGCGCCACTCGTACCTGAGAGCAGACCGGCCCATGCAGTCTCGAGATCGTTCCCTACCGGCGTGAGGAGGCCGGCCCCGGTGATCACAACCCGGTGCTCTCTACCGTACCTAGGCGTCGACATGCGTACCACTTCGTTGTTTCAGTTCCCAGAAGGCGCCGGTCAGCCCTCTTGTGCGTGCTCCTTCAGATACTTGATCGCGTCGCCCACCGTCCGCATCTGCTCGGCGTCCTCATCAGGAATGTCGACTCCGAACTCCTCCTCGAACGCCATCACCAGCTCAACGGTGTCCAGAGAATCCGCACCGAGATCTTCCACGAAGGAAGCCTCAGACGTGACCTTCTCCGGGTCCACCCCCAACTCGTTGATGATGATCTCTTTGACTTTGGCCTCAGCGCTGTCTGCCATAATTCCCCCCTTGGTAGTGAAACTGGATCTTGGATCCTATTGATTCATTGTTCTGTCGTTTCTTGCGCCGTGGAAGATCACATGACCATCCCACCGTCCACTGCAATCACCTGGCCGGTAATGTATGCGGCCCCAGGCCCTGCGAGAAATCGAACAACCCTGGCAATATCGTGAGGCTCGCCCAGAGTTCCCAGGGGAATCTGAGCTTTCAATCCCTCCACGACGTCGGGGCTGAGCTTTTCGGTCATGGCTGTTTGAATGAATCCTGGAGCGATCGCGTTGCAGCGGACACCCCTGGAAGCGAACTCTCGCGCCACGCTTTTGGTGAAACCCATCAGTCCTGCCTTGGACGCAGCATAATTGGCTTGGCCCGCATTACCCATGAGTCCGATGACAGAGGCAATGTTGATGATGGCCCCCGTTCGACGCTTCATCATCCCCCGAGCCACTGCTTTTGTGGCGTTGAAAGCCCCCTTCAGGTTCACCGATAAGACTTGATCCCACTCATCTTCTGACATCCGTAGAATGAGATTGTCCCTGGTAATCCCGGCATTATTCACCAGTACGGTGATGGGGCCCAACTCCGCCTCGACCCGCTGAAGCACAGCCTTGAGGTCCGCCCCCTCTGTCACGTCCCCTTTATAGCCCCGATGTCCGTCCCCTGGCAAACCGTTCGCGGCCTCCTGAGACTCTTTCTCGTCGACGTCCACCACTGCAACCCTGGCCCCACCCTCAGCCAGAGCCTCGGCAATGGCCAACCCGATTCCCCGACCTCCCCCTGTGACGACGGCTACCTGGCCCTCGAGCTCATTCGTGCCCGAGAATTGAGTCATTTTTTCACCCCCCCAATGCGTCAAAATCCGAGGGTGTCCCCAAAGAAGAACAGGGAATCCCACGGGCATTTCGCTTGTTCAAACTGCGAAGAACCGAGCCGGGCCCCAATTCGAAGAACCGTTCCGCCCCTAGGTTCACCATCTGCTCTACCGAGGCCGTCCATCTGACCGGGGACGTAAGCTGTTCCACCAGAAGCTCCATGCCCAGGGAGCCTGTTGAAACCGGTTCGGCGGTCACGTTGGAAATCACAGGGTAATCAGGATCTGAGAACTTGATTTTCTCGAGCTGTTCCCGCAATCCCTCCCCGGCAGGTGCCATGAGGGGAGAGTGGAAGGCTCCTGACACCGTCAGGGAGACCACCTTCTTGGCCCCTGACTCTCTGGCTAAAGCCATGGCTCTTTCCACGCCTTCAAAATCGCCACTGATGACAACCTGACCTTGGGTATTGAAGTTCGCCGGCACACAGGTGGCCCCTTCCTCCTGCACCGTTCGACAAACCTCCTCAACCGCCTCGTCGGAAAGTCCTAAAACTGCAGCCATGGTGCCCGGCCGCTCTACACCCGCAGCGAACATGAGCTCCCCCCGAGTCCTGACCGCACCTAGCGCCTCTGGAAACGTCAGGGTCCCTGCAGCCACATGAGCCGAGAATTCCCCTAGAGAATGCCCCGCCGCCACCGAGACCGGCCCCAACTCTTCCTTCAAAACTCTGTGCACCGCAATGGAGTGAACCAAGAGCGCCGGCTGGGCGTTCTTCGTAAGTGTCAACTCGTCTTCCGGTCCCTCCCAGGCCAAGCGCGAGAGGTGAAAACCCAAAACCTCATCGGCTTCCTCAAAAAGCTCGCTGGCCTGAGGAAAGGACAGTGACAGATCACGGCCCATACCGACGAATTGTGACCCTTGTCCAGGGAATAAGAGAGCTACGGCCATGACTCAGTAGTGGAGTGGATCAGAGACGAATGGTCATTCCAGACCAGGTGAAGCCAGCGCCGAATGCTGTCAGGAGAACAAGAGAGCCGGGCCCGACCAGCCCTTCTTCCTGAGCCTCATCCAGAGCCACCGGAATGGCCGCAGAACTCATGTTCCCGTAACGATCCACGTTGACGTAGACCTTCTCCATGGGTATCCCGGCGTACTTTGCGGTGGCGTTGATAATCCGCATATTGGCCTGATGAGGGATAAGGAGGTCGATATCATCTCCCGTGAAGCCCGCCTGTTGGAGAGCCGTATCCGCTGCATCGGCCATCGATCTGACAGCGTTCTTGAAGACCTCTCTTCCCGACATCTTGACGAGATGGTCCTTTTTCGCAAGAACTTCCGGTCCCATGGGGATCGCAGCCCCCCCGCCAGGCCGATAAAGGAGATCGGCCAAGGTGCCATCGGACTTATGATGGGTCGAGAGAATTCCACGGTCCCCGGTGGCCCCTCGGACCACGGCAGCCCCTGCACCATCCCCGAACAGGACACAGGTGGTCCGGTCTTCCCAATCAAGGATGGCGCTCATCTTCTCGGTGCCCACGACAAGGGCGATTTCACCCCGGCCAGCGGCCAAATATCCTTCGGCCATGGTGAGGCCGTAAAGCCACCCTGAGCACGCCGCAGAGATGTCGAATGCCATCGCATTCCCAGCCCCGAGGAGAGCTTGGAGGTCGCAGGCGGTGGAGGGAAGCCAGCGATCGGGCGTGCAGGTTGCGAGAATCAGGATGTCGATCTCCCCTGGCTCGATGCCCGCCTTGGCCATTGCAGATCGGGAAGCCTCCGCAGCCATATCAGCCGCCGTTTCGTCATCCCTGGCAATTCTCCGCGCTCCGATCCCCGTTCGTTCACGGATCCACTCGTCGGAGGTCTCGACCATTTTCTCCAGATCCTCATTCGTGAGGACCCGTTCCGGCAGATACCGACCTGTGCTGACGATTTCTACCAGGGGCTTTGGATGCTTGACCATTCCTCTTCCTAGTTTCCGATTCCTTTTGCCAATTCGCCGGCCATATCGGAGATCATGGACGACTCGACGGCCCGAGCCGCCATCTCGAGTGCGTTTGAAATAGCCTTTGGTGACGAAGAGCCGTGCATGATGATCGAGACTCCGTTCACCCCCAGAAGAGGAGCTCCTCCATACTCTTCATAGTCGAGGAAGCGGAAGATCTCGTCCAATTCCAGTTCGTCGACGCGGTGGGCTTCCATCTCTCTTCTAAGAAGACCGATAACAAACTCCGCAACCGACTCGTAGAACTTCAGGATGAGGTTTCCGTCAAACCCGTCACAGACGAGGACGTCACATCCTCCACGGATGATCTCCCTACCCTCGATGTTCCCAATGAAATTCAGATCCGAAGCTCCCAAGAGTTTGTGGGACTCGACGGCCAACTCATTCCCCTTTTCCGGCTCCTCTCCGATGTTCAAGAGCCCCACCCGGGGGTTTTCCACTCCCAGAAGATCCTGGGCATAGACCGTCCCCAGATGGGCAAATTGGAGGAGGTGCTGGGGCTTGCAATCGACGTTTGCTCCTGAGTCGAGGAGAAGTGTAGGTAGGTTGGACGGCGGAAGAAGGGTGCCGATGGCAGGCCTGTCCACTCCAGAGAGGGGTCGGAGAAGGAGAAGGGAGGAAGCCATGACCGCCCCGGTGGAGCCAGCGCTCACAAAAGCGTCGGCCTTCCCCTCCTTTTGGAGCTTTACACCAACCACGATAGATGAGTGGGGCTTCTTCCGTACAGCCGCTGCAGGAGCTTCTCCGGAGACAATCCGGTCCGGAGCATGAACGACGGAGATAGAATCCCGAGGAAAGTCCGTATGGCGGGACAACTCGGCATCGATCCGTTCCTGGTCACCGACCAGAAGGATCTCCCAGTCCCGCTCGAAGCGCCTCAGGGCCGCGACCGCCCCCTCGATCTCAGGGAAAGGGGCAGAATCGGTCCCCATGGCATCCAGGGCGATGCGCAAGGGATCAGCCCCGATCAGTCCAACTCAACCTCTAAAACGGCCTTATCCCGGTAATACCCGCAGGTGGGGCATACCCGGTGAGAGAGCTTAGGATCGCCGCAGCGGGGGCAAGACTGGGGTGAGACCGCTTCGGCCTTGAAGTGAGTCCTCCGCTTCCGCTTCCGTTGTTTGGAAGTCCTTCTCTTTGGTACTGCCATGATCTACTCTCGCTCTTCTTTCAGCGCTCTGAGGGTATCCCATCGGGGATCAGACTCCTGCAGCGAGCACTCGCAGCTGTCCTGGTTCAGATTCTTCCCGCATTGGGGACAGAGTCCCTTGCAGTCCGGCTTACACGAGACCAAAGGCGAAATGGAAAGAAAAACTTCTTCCCGGATCGCTTCGGCCAAATCCAACTCCCCGACCCCTTCGGGGAGAGGATGAACGCTCTCCCCAGAAATCCCCGCAGATTCGTCCACGGGGCCGAAAAGAAGATCAAACTCCTCCTCAACGGTGACAACAACCGGTTCCAGACACCGCCGGCATTTCTGGGCTATGAGGCCCTGGAGCCTGATTTGGGCCAGCACCTCTCCGCTCGGGATCCACTTTATCTGGCCAAAAACAGAAAGAGGGGCTGAAAACCGAAGCTCCGTCCCCTCCCAGCTCGGATCGTCCGACGGAATCTCCGCCCGGATCTCTAGGCTCCCCTCTCGCTCCAGGCGAACCAAGGGGATCGTTAGCATAGCTGGGAAAGATAGCAAAAATCGAGGGTGAATGTCAACGCGAAAAACCCTGGAACAAAAGGCCTTTTGCGACCGGGATTTCGTGGGAGAAAACACGGAACCAAAGGGAGTCCCGTATCTTCTGAATGTCCAGTCCCTTACTCGGACACTGCCAAGAGCTCCTGGTCCGAGAAGAAGAACGCGATCTCCCGAACAGCGTTCTCATCGGAGTCCGAAGCGTGGATGCCGTTTCGCTCCTTGTTCTCCGCATAGAGGGCTCGGACCGTCCCGGGAGCCGCCTCCGCTGGGTCGGTTGCGCCAATGGTCTCCCGGAGGCGGGGTACAGCCTCATCGGCTTCCAGCACGATGGGAAGACAGGGGCCAGAGGTCATGAAGGCCATAAGGGAATCGAAGAATGGCCGCTCGCGGTGAACTTCGTAGAACCGTCCGGCCTGGCCTGGGGTGAGGCGCATCATTTTCAGGGCTTTGACGGTGAATCCGGCAGTTTCCAGGTGAGCCAAGATATTCCCGGCTTTCCCCGAGCCCAGGGCATCGGGTTTCACAATCGCGAGGGTGCGTTTCATCTCCCCTTCTCTTTCCGTCTGTTTGCGGCGTGGTGCCTGTCTGTTCAGCCCGGGCCCGAATCCTTCTCCCCGGACGGGCTGTGGGCCTCCTCCTTGGGTTCATAAAGAAGCTGAAGGGCTGTCTCAGCCGTCAAGAACCCCAGCAACTCCCCTCCCTGAACCACGGGCACCTGGCTTACCCCTTTGTTTACGATGAGATTCGCCGCCTCCACCAGAGTCTGGTCTTCGGAAATGCACATGACCGAACGTGTCATGATCTCCCGGGCCATGAGGGTTCCCATCTCCTTTGCCCCCCGGGCACCCGTCAACTGCCCCGAAACCAGGTAGCGGATGGCATCACCGGAAGTGATGAGCCCCAGAAACTCGTGCTTCTCCCCTACCACCGGAACCGCTCGGATTTTCTGCCGGACCATGAGGCCCGCAATCTCAGACAGGGGTGTATCGGCGTAGACCCGATACTTCAGCGGGGTCAGACCGTCAGCCACCAGGAGTTGGTCCTGAACCTCCAGGTTCATGAAATCAGAGAAGGCGAGGATCTCCCAAGTGGTGCCGGCGTCCCGGAGACGGGTAGCAGCCTGTTTGTCCCGAAGGAACCGGGAAAGTTCCGGAATGGCTTGGATCTTCAGGGGCGATACCCTACGCGGAGTAAGCAAGAGAAGGAGGACCGAGGCGGTCCCCCCCTCGCCCTGGTCTCCCAATTCGAAGGGAGCCGAAGCGGATCCCAAGCACCCCACGAGGGCCTCTACCTGATTGGTTTGGGCCGCAAGGAGAACGACCCACTCGTTTACCCGAACCACCTCGCCCCTGGTTCCCGAGAAAAACTCCCCGGCCAACCGGGTACCCGCCCCCCTTCTCAGAGTCCGGGAAGACTCGAGTTGGTGGCAGAGGAGGCCAACGGCCTCCTCCAACGTATCCGCCTCCAACGGGACCAAGATTCGATCCCGGGAGACGATCTCGGAGAGTATCATACCCTACTCAATTCCCCCTTCCAGGGCCTCTCCGTGTACGGGGCTGGGCTCCATACTCCGGAGAGACACCCAGATCAGGGAGGGACCCGATCAACTGCCCAGAGCATCCTTGATAAGGCCTGCGATATCAAGGGGGCGGGCCGCCACGGCGATCCCGTTCTCCTCAAACGTCTTGATCTTCTCCTCGGCGGTTCCTGCCGAGCCGCTGATGATGGCTCCGGCATGTCCCATCCGACGCCCCGGAGGAGCGGTCTGGCCGGCGATGAATCCCACCACCGGAATCTCCAGGTTCTCGTTCACCCAGGCTGCGGCTTCCTGTTCGTCGGTACCCCCGATCTCGCCGATCATGACAATCGCCTCAGTGGCTGAATCATCTTTGAAGGCCGAGAGGGCATCAATGAAGTTGGTACCGATAAGGGGATCGCCACCAATTCCGACGCAGGTGGTCTGGCCGATTCCGCCGTTGGTCAGCTGAATCACGGCCTCATAGGTGAGAGTCCCCGAACGGGAGATCACACCAACGGGCCCAGGAGCCACGATCTGAAGGAGCCGGGCACCCCTGTCTTTCACATACTTCAGGGCCCGGGTCATATCCTGAACCGGTACGCCTTCCGTTATGCAAACGATGAAACCAATGCCAGCACCGGCGGCTTCAAGGACTGCACCCGAAGCGAATGCAGGCGGTACATAGATCGCGGAAGTATTGGCTCCGGCATCATTTACCGCATCCTCCACCGTATTAAAAATGGGAACCTTCTTACCATCCGGTCCGTCGAAAAACTGCCCGCCTTTCCCTGGCGTGACTCCCGCCACCACCTGGGTTCCGTACTCCATCATCTGACGGGTATGGAAAGACCCGTCCCGTCCCGTGATCCCCTGGACCACGAGGCGGGTGTTTTCATCTACGAAAATAGCCATGGATATGGACTCTCGTTTCTCGTGTTCAGTTGGATCACGCTTGGTTGGCCAAGGCCACCGCACGCTCTACGACTTCATCCATGGAGGTCGCGGCGGACATGCCCGCTCCCTCCAGAATCCGGACTCCTTCCTCCTCGTTTGTGCCGGTGAGGCGGATGACGAGGGGGACCTTGATGTCGATGCGCTTCGTAGCCTCCACAATTCCGTTTGCCACGTCGTCACAACGAGTGATCCCTCCGAAGATGTTGAAAAGGATCACCTTCACATTTGGATCGGACGTGATGATCTCGAAAGCCGCCACCACCTTGTCCGGATTGGAGGACCCACCGATATCCAGGAAGTTTGCGGGCTCCCCTCCGTAGTATTTCACCAGGTCCATGGTGGCCATGGCGAGGCCGGCGCCGTTGACGCAGCACCCCACGTTCCCATCCAGTTTCACGTAGCTCAGGTCCGCGTTCCGGGCCTTGGTCTCCGACACGGGCTCAGCGGAGAGATCCCTATACTCCTCAATGTCCGGCTTCCGAAAGAGTTCATTGTCATCGATGCTCATTTTGGCATCGATGGCCTTCACTACCCCATCGGGAGTGGAAATGAGGGGATTGATCTCCGCCATGGAGGCACCGGCCGCTGTGAAGGCCGTGTACAGCTGGCCGATGATCTTCGCCGCCTGCTTTGCGAGGGAGGGATCATCGTAAAGAGCCGCGGCGAGCCAGTAGGCCTCGTGAGGCAGAAGCCCGTACCGGGGATCGATGGTCAACTTCTTGATGGCATCGGGATTGGTGTGGGCAACCTCTTCGATGTCCACCCCACCCTCGGAAGAAACCATGAAGGTGATGGATTGGGCCGCCCGGTCCATGAGACACCCCAGATAAGCCTCTGTATCGATCTCTTCGGCTGGCGTCACCAGGACCTTTTCCACGGTCAGTCCCTTGATATCCATCCCGAGAATCGCGTCGGCATGAGCCCGCGCTTCCTCGGCGTCGGAGGCCAACTTGACCCCTCCTGCTTTCCCCCTGCCCCCGGAGTGAACCTGGGCTTTGACGACCACTCGGCCTCCCAGTTTCCGGGCTATCTCTTCGGCTGCATAAGGAGTCTCGGCCACTTCCCCTGGTGGGACGGGGATCCCGGCCTTCCGGAAGACCTCCTTGGCTTGGAATTCGTGAATATTCATCGCGATCCTCTATGCGGTTCTTGAACGCGTCAGACCCTGGGTGCACCGGATAGGAACCAGACGGTTCCCCGGCCCCGGGGGTGCGGAAAAGGTAGGGGTGAAGGGGGGGGTTGGCCAGAAGCCAACCCCCCATTTTGGCGGACAGGCTCTTACCGTTCGCCAGAGCCCCCAGAGAGGTTCCTGAGGAGAGCCCGGAGTTCCTCCAGAGCCTCTCCATAACCGGCCCAATCTCCATTCCTCAGGCGTTCCTCAGCCTGGTCCAATAGGCCAAGGGCTTCTTGGGGCCAGAGAGCCGTGGAGGGAATCGCCGCTTCCGGATCTCCCATTGGATCTCGGATCGGGGAAAAGACCGGGGCCTCGCCTCCACCGGCCAACGCGAGGGCTGCGATGGCCTCCTCGAGGGTGGGCTCCATCGCTACCCGTTTTCCGTCGCTTACCACGAAACGCCGCAGCTCAGGGATGGCGTCGGCCTCAGCGGCCAGGAAGATCGGTTCCAGGTAGAGGAGGGTTTGGCCGACGGGCACAATGTGGAGGTGGCCCGACCAGACCTGACTCCCTCCCTGCCGCCAGAGGGAGAATTGCTGAGATATGATAGGATCCTGCTCTACCAGAGCCTCCACCTGCCGGGGCCCTGGGACCTGCTCCTCAACGGCAATATCGAAAAGCAGCAGTTCCCCATACCGCCCGGGATCGCACCGGGCCGCGAATATGGCGGTGAGATTCTGCCGGCCGGCCGGCACAAAAACCGACGTGAGGAGGAACTCCGGGTCTTCCTCCCCGGGAAGGCGGTAGAGGCCGTATTCCGGGACAAATGGGACAGGCCTGGTTCCCTGAGCAAGCTCCTGGGGTAGCGCCCATACGTCCTGCTGTCCGTGGAACAAAGGCGCCGTTTCCTGATGGTACTTGAGGAGAACTCTGGCCTGAATATCCAAAAGCCCTTTTGGATATCGTATATGGGCCTGAAGCTCCCGAGGCATCTCGCTGAAAGGTTGTAGCAAATCCGGGAATACCTGGGACCATGCCTCCAAGAGGGGATCCTCCAGGTCCATGCGGAAAAACCGGATATCCCCGGTTACGGCATCAACCGTGACTTTCACGCTGTTTCGGACGTAGGTGACAGCCCCGGCGCCGGGGAAATCATACGTCGTGGCGAGAGGAAAGCTCCGGGTAGCGGTGAAGCCTTCGAGAATCCATAGGATGCGGCCCTGGTGCACGACCGGGTAGGGATCTTCGATGAAGCGAAGGAAGGGAGCGATGGCAGCCGCCCGCTCCACCACACTCCTTCTGAAGACGAATTGGCTCTCTGGGGAGATTTCTGAGGCGAAAAGGAGGTTGGCATCCCGAAAACGCCAGGCAAGGGCCAACTTCCGCCCCAACCCACTGAGCTGAATGCCCCGGGGAAGGTCCGAAAGCTCCCCACCCAACGCCAGGACGGAGTCCGGGTTCACAACGGAGTAGGGTTGACTCCTGGACCCGAAGAACACCGAGGCATCAGAGAGAGCAAGAGCCTCCGAGCCATTCGGCCCAAGAGCCAGCGGGCCGTCGGGATCACCTGAGGATACGGGTGGAATTCCCGCGATGAACATGTGGGGACGGCCCTCGGGCGTGCGGCTGTTGACCGCGCTGGCCACGACCCCCATTCCGGCCTGAAACAGAGTTCGGAGATGGAGGTTTTGCCAGTTCGGATCTCCGATTCCGGCCGGATCGATCTCCCTGACGGCCACCGCCACGGGTATGACTCCGTCCCTCGACGGGTACCGATCGACGGCCACAGTCTCGAAGTCGTAATAGGGGAAACGGGCGTCCAAGGTGTGGAACGTGGTGAGGAGGGCCCCAGAAGTCCAAATCGGGAGACCGGCGAACTGTTGGGCGGCTAACCCCCAGTCCGGGGTCGCCTCAGGGTCGTACCCATACCCTTCCCTCTGCAGGTTTTCCAGCCCGAAACCTCTGCGGGTGAACTCCAGATTGGCCTCGATATAGGGCGTCTCTCGGTCCAACTCATTCGGTTCCACCCGAAAACGCTGAACCAACTCCGGATAGAGTTGGATCAGGATCAGGCCGCCCAGGACCACCGCGACACCCGACGCAATGAGTGGGGTGAGTCGTTTTCGGAACCCTGACCAGCCCATGACACCAGCGGCCACAAGGGTAATGATTCCCAGGGCCTGGTAGCCCCGAACTCTGGCGTTCTCATCGGCGAACCCGAAGATCCCTTGGACACCTGAGTTCCCATCCAACATCAGGAGGTACGGAGCCAACCAAAAACGACCCGCTAGAAAAAGGAGGAAGATAGCAGAGAGGATCGCCAGATGTTTTCGGGGAAGAGGTCCCATTCTCAGCCGTCCGCTCCGGACGGAGAGTGAGCCGGTGGCGGCATAGCCCGCTGCTGAAAAAGAGAGAAGTAGGAATATCAGGGAGAGCCCAAGGACCATCCCACCCCCGAAAACGGGAAGGGCGAAGACAAAGAAGGAAACGTCCCTCCCCAGCCAGGGCACTGAGAGACCCCATTCAGGGGCATTGAGCAGAAGAAGCATCCTAAGTCCGGCACTCTGGGGGAAGGCCGCTCCCAACCAAAGGCCCAGGAGAACCGAGACGAGAACGGTACCCCAGGTGATGGCTCCCTTAGGGATCCTTTCTGCAATCTCCAGGTTCCCGAACTGGCGCTTGATCTGCACCGCGCTCAAGGTCCGGCCCACCACCCGGAAGCTGCCGAACGCCACCAACGCGGTAATAGCTCCGGCAACGATTCGCATCCCCAACTCAGCCAGAGTCCTGGTCCAGAAGACCGAGGAGTACCCCACCGACCGATACCAGAGGATTTCCGTAAAGGAGGGCAAAGCCAATGGCCGAGATCAGGAGGATCTTACCTCCCCTACGCGCCTTCGCTGCTTGATCAGACATGGATTCCCTGAGTTTCGAGCCAACTCCCCATCAGATTCTTGATCTCCGCCAGCCGTTCCGGGGTTCGTGCCTCGAAACGGGCGACGATCACCGGTTGGGTGTTAGAGGTCCTCAAGAGGCCCCAACCGTCCCCGAAAAGTACCCTGGCTCCGTCGACATCGATGACCTCATGGCTTTGGCGAAAATGGTCCAAGGCCCGATCCACCACCTCCCACTTCTTCTCCTCATCCACCTCGATTCGGATCTCGGGAGTGGACACGTAGGTGGGAAGGTCAGCCACGATCTCGGAGAAGGCCCGGTTCTT
>JBDHMC010000027.1:0-11430 GCA_039656355.1 Gemmatimonadota bacterium
CCCCTTATCCACTCGGTAGGTATCGTGAAGAACCGCCGGGCCATCAAGGCTGAGGCCCACCAGGAAACGGTGCTCCCGGAAGAATTGGCACCACTCGTCGGTCAAGAGTGTTCCATTGGTCTGGATGGTGTTGGAGATCCGCATCCCGGGCCGAGCGTAGGCCTGCTGGAATTCCACCGCCCTCTGAAAGAACTCCAGCCCCATGAGGAGGGGTTCCCCACCCTGCCAGGAAAAGACGGCCTCGGGCACCGGCTGGGCTCGGATGTAATCCCTAGTGAATGTTTCCAGGGTTTCGTCCGTCATCCGAAAAGCTGATCCCGGGTATAGATCCTCCTTCGACAGATAGTAGCAATAGGAACAATCCAGGTTGCAGATCGGGCCCCTCGGTTTGATCATGATGTGAAAGGGCGGTACCTGGGGTAGACTCATGGAAGTGGGGTCTCTCTCCTCGGGATCATGCGACACGGTCTCGGCAAACATCGCCCGGACACCGTAAAAAGGCGAGATCCCTGGATTGAGCCCATGACTGCACTTTCTCCCAAAGGCGACTGGCCATGACGATTCTGAGCTCCCTAAATCCCCTGAACGGATCGGTGGTAGGGACTGTTGAGGTTACTCCTCCAGAAGAGATCTCCGGGCTGGTGGCCAACGCCCGGGCTGCACAGGTGAAATGGGCCGCCCTTGGCTCGAAGGGCCGGGCCGAACTCCTGGGTATGGCCGCCAACCGCTTCGAGCAGGAAGCCGAGTCCTTAGGTCGCCTCATCACCGAGGAGATGGGAAAACCGTTGACCGAAGCCATTCCGGAAGCAAGAGCCATCGGTACCGGCCTCCAAGAGGAGTTGAAAGAGATCGGTGAGGCGCTGGAACCGGAAACCTTCGAGCAGGGCCCTCTTCGATCGGTGGTCCACCGGGATCCTTTTGGGGTGTGCGCCGCCATTACCCCCTGGAATTTCCCCATGGCCATGCCAAACTGGATGGTCCTTCCAGCCTTGGCTGCCGGGAATACGGTGCTATTCAAACCCTCGGAGGAGACCCCTCTCTGCGGGCAGGCCTACGCCGATATCCTGGCGGAACACTTACCGGAACATGTCCTTACCGTGATCCACGGCGCGGATGAGCAAGGGAAGACCCTGGTCCGATCAGACGTCGACCTCATCGCCTTCACGGGATCTCGAGAGGTAGGGAAGCACATCCTCCGCTCCGCCAGCCAAGACTTGAAGCGGGTCATTCTGGAGTTGGGGGGAAAGGACCCCATGATCGTCCTGAACGACGCCGATCTGGAAGAGGCCGCGAAATTCGCCTCCTGGAACGGATTCAGAAACGCCGGACAGGTGTGTGTCAGCACAGAACGGGTTTACGTGCATGAGGACGCGGCAGATCGTTTTGAGAACCTTCTGGTCCAGGAGGCCGAAAAGCTCGTCGTGGGGGATGGTCTAGAGGCTCAAACCACAGTCGGACCTATGGTTAACAAGGGTCAGAGGGAGTTGGTTCTGGATCAGCTAAGGGAGGCGATAGGGGGAGGCGCCAGGACTCTGACCGGTGGCGCGGATCACCCCGCACCGTACATCAAGCCAACGATCCTGGCCAATGTTCCAGAGGATTTATGCATCTCCCGGGATGAGACCTTTGGTCCGGTCATCTGCGTAACCCGGGTTGCCTCTGACGAAGAGGCAATCGCAAAAGCCAACGCTACCCCCTTTGGCCTTGGAGCCGTGGTTTTCGGAACGGATCCGGACCGAACAGAGAAGGTCGCACGCCAGCTCAGCGCAGGGATGATCGGAGTCAACCGGGCCTGTGGGGGAATTAAGGGGACACCCTGGGTGGGGGCGGGCGAAAGTGGATACGGGTTTCACAAGGGTAGGGATGGCCACCGCCAATTCACACAAACCCGTGTCGTCAGCCTGTCCAAATAGGCAGACATCACTCCTTGGTTTCCAACCCTCGCCACGCTTCGGCATACAGCTCCGGATAGACCTTCAGATACCCTGGATAGTCCGCCCTCGCAGCCTCTACGACCTCACGACTCAGTGTCACCACACTCAGTCGGTCCGTGGTTTCCAGGAGGACCTCCGACGTCGGGCTAATCGCGATGGAGGGTCCCCCGATCAGGCCATCCAGGGTAGGCGCCGGACGGTTCGATGAGATGACATAACACCCGCTGGTAACCGCGTTGGCTCTGAGTACCAGCTTCCATCTCTCGTAGGTCTGGGGCGGGGTACACCGAGGTGCCAGCACCAATTCAGCGCCCATGGCTCCCAGCAATTGAAAGCCCGTGGTTCTGTTTACGTCCGAACAGACCTGGAGGCCGATCCTTAGGGGCAATCCTGAAACTACCGTCGGGGGCTCATGTCCCGGCTCATAGTGACTGGTTTCCCAGAACCCCTCTTCTGCTGGCAGATGGACCTTCTTGTACCGGGAGAGGCACGATCCCGACCCGTCATAAAGGAGGGCAGTGTTATGTCGGACCCCCGTGTCCGGGTCACGAATGATGGCCCCCCCCAAAACGGCCACTCCTGTTTCAGATGCAGCCGCGGACAGGGCCTCTTGCCGCGGCCCATCCACCTCCTCAGCATCGTCGTCCCGGGACGCCTTGGACGCCGGTGACCAAGGGTTGAGAGGAATTTCCGGGAGAACCGCCAGCTCCGCGCCGAGGATTTTGGCCTCCGCGAGGGTGGCCGGGAGCAGACCCCAGGACGGCGGATCGGGAAACACCTCGGTGATGATGGCGATGGTCAGGGTGTCTTGAGCCATGTGCCTGGTTGTAGGAGAAAGTATGTGGGGGCGCCGGCTCAGTCCCTGCGGGGACCGGGGCGAGGGCCTTTTTGGGATCCGAGAGCCAAACCTACTCGCCGACCCATTTGGTACCCGTCGTCATAACCCCGGGCAAAGTCGAAGGAGACTTGATCGGGATCCGCCTCGGGCTCAGGGGCCGAGCTTGGTTCGTGTGATGGGACGGCCTCGGGTGACGGGGCCTGAGGGGAGTCGGCGGCTCCAGCCGTTTTCATTGCCCCCTCCGGGGCTTGGCCACTCAGGATCCGGGCCACACCAAGCAGGGTTTGGACCGCCTCTTCCCGTGTAGGAGCCTCGGGATCCAGCGGACCCATGGTGTCCCGCCATACCGAAAGGGGGGTAGCTCGGAGAGCCTTTGCAGCTACCTCCAGAGTGGAGGCCGCTCCAGGTAACGTAGGAACCGCAGGAGCCTCGGAAGGTTGGGGCGGAGTCTCTTGAGGGTTCGGAAGAACCGGTGCCGGTGCCCGCCCCTCGACCTCTGCCTCCACCCAGAGGGAGGTCAGGTACCGCCGAATCCACTCCCAAGTTTCCTGTGATCTGAGCCAGAGATCCTGGTTGCCATTCGCCAGTTGAGCGAACTCGGCACAACGATCTGCCGCGTGCTCCACGTGGCGAAGGGCACGCTCCACTTGAGATTCTGAAGTAGACCTCTCCGGATTGGCTTCGTCAGCGGCGGGGAGGACAAGGCTGAGCCTCTTCCCAAGAGCGTCAAAAGGCCCCCACGGCATCTCGCTCAGATCCATCTCGAGCCCGATGCGCGAGTTGGGGCCGTCCCAGGAACGTACGATGACGGGAACCCGTTTTAAGAGGGCTCCGTCCTCAGTTCTCGGCTCTCCGCTCATTCTCACCCTACTTGGAGGTGTCCTTTTGGGGCACCTTGACACCACACCCCGGCGCAGCGCAAGGCCGTCAGGCCAAGCCCTTGGGGAATTTCACCGGGGAGACTCTATGATTGAAATATAATCGAAGGACTCGCAGGGGAGTAAACAAATGTGTACCGCGCCGGCCTCAGGCCTCTCCCATCAGGTCTCTCTCAGGGAGCCAGACGGTAGCCGGCCTTCCTTACTGTGAGAATGTACTGGGGATTGGCCGGATCGTTCTCGAGTTTTCGCCGAAGCTCCGAGAGATGTACGTCGACGGTCCTCGTGTTCACTGCGGCGTTCCCATACCCCCAGACCTCCTTCAACAACTCCTGCCGACTGATGACCGCGCCCCGCCTCTCCAAAAGGGCCACCAGGAGATCGAATTCCTTCGGGGTCAACTCCACCGGATCTCCCACCCGAAGCACAGTTCGAGTGGCGGGTGACACCTCTACACCTCCGAAGGTCATCACCTCGGAGGCGCCTTCATCTCGGCCTCCCCCCGCACCTCCGGCACCCGTCTGAACTCTCCTTAGAAGAGCCCGAACCCGCGCCAGAAGCTCTGCGGTGGAAAAAGGCTTCGTGACATAGTCGTCCGCACCGAAGTCGAAGCCCAGAACCACGTCGGATTCCTGGCTCCTCGCCGTGAGTACCAAAACCGGAAACCGATGGCCCGAGGTTCTGAGTTCCCGGAGTACGTCGAACCCGCTCTTCCCCGGGAGCATGACGTCCAGGATCAGCAGGTCCGGAGGGGACTCCCGGACCGAATCCAATCCGGACTCACCCTCGCTCGCAACCTCAACTTCATACCCATCGAATTCCAGGACCTTTCTGAGACCGAACGCCAGATCCTCGTTGTCTTCCACCACCAGGATGCGGGACACAGGTCAGTTCTCCACAGCTACGTCACTAGGTGACAGGCTCGTTTCGGAGGCCGAGTCGTCGGCAGGAAGCCTGATCACGAACCGGGCACCTCCTCCCTTCCCCTCCTCCACCCAGGCAGCTCCTCCAGCGGTCTGCGCCAGTTCCGCTACTACCGACAGGCCGATTCCACTCCCCCGAACCCGGCCCTCCACGTCCCGCTCCAGGCGGTGGTAGGGATCCCATATCCGAGCCCGCTCTCCAACCGGGATTCCGGGCCCTTCATCCTCCACCGAGATACGGGTCCAGCCTTCTCGCTCGAGAGCTGCGACGCGAAGGGTCTGCCCATCAGGACCATATTTGAGGGCATTGTCCAGAAGGTTGGCCAACATCCTATGGAGGCCACTCCTGCTCGCCAAAACCACCAAATCAGGTGGTTTCACGTTGATATCGAGTGTGCAACCCTGTGCATCCACAAGGGGCGCAAAGGCCTCGGCAAGGTCCGCAATCGCATCCTGGAGTACAATCCGTTCGGTGATCCCCTGAGACCCTGAAGCCCTCCCCATCTGGGAGAAATGCAGGATGTTTTCCACAAGATGGGTCAACCGCCTGGCCTCTCGATTGATAACCTCCGTCGACCGGACCCGCTCTTCGTCGGTCTGGAGCTTTCCGTCGGCCAGGAGTTCCGTGAACATGCGAATCTGGGTGAGCGGTGTTCTAAACTCGTGGGACACCCCTGAGATGAAGTCGTCTCTGACCTCAGCCAGTTCTTGTTCTTTCCGGATCTGGATGAAAGCAGCGATTCCGACACCCACCGTCATGAACATGAGAGCAAGGAGGAGGGGAAGCCGTGCTCTAGGAAGCCCGCCGATGACCAGCGCGGAAGCCGCATCGGGCCGGACGGCAACCTCCAGGACCAGTCCCCCGTACTCTTCGGAAAGAGTATCCCCAGTCAGGACCATGTCCGGATCATCGATGGGGGAGAGGAAGATCGGATGACCGTCAGATGTCCGAACGGCAAGGTGAAGAAGAGACTCGTTGGGTTGGGCCCCTACCACCGCCTCCGGAAGAAGCCCCTCCTCATGGAACCAGTTCTCAAATAGCTCCGCCGCCGCATCCAAACTCGTTTGGAGAATGTAGATGGCCCGACCCATCCCCTCCTCGCCACTCTCATCCAACGAGGCATTGAAGAAAAGGGCGGCACCGGATTGAAGTCCCTGCCCCGGTTCCACCGTCCGAAGAGCGATACGCTCAGCGGGAGAAGCCTGCCATGTGGTCTGAACCAACGTGGCGGCCCGGGTTACTTCCCCGAAGGGAAGAGAGGCCGGAATACTCTCCACCCCACCGGTGGCCATGTCCAGAAGCAAGAAGGCGGCATCAGCCCTGAGTCCCGTGCACTCGCAGTCCACACGATCAAGTGCGTTCCTCAACCTCCGCTGAACCACCCGAGGGGACGGGGGCGAACCGCGGCGAATCCACCTGGGCACATCCCGGAAGACGTCGTCGAAAAAGCGATCCAGGTTGTTCTCAACCCGACGGGAATATTCAGCGATCGCGATCTCAGCGTAGTCCCGCAGGACGCCCTCGGCGGTACGGCGATGAGAGCGAGCGGCCCCCACTGCCTGGAACCCGAGCCACAACGAAAGGCCAAGTGTGACCAGGAGGAAAAACAGGAGCAACGGCATTCCGCGCCGGGCTCGGGGATTATTCTGCTTCATCGTTTACGCACAGGGAAATCCAGTAGGTGCCGGACCACGGGGGCACACCACTCCCCCGACTCTCCTGAAACCTAGACATTCGGCAGAGGGGGCAGCAACACGATCAGGCGCCCATCAGGTTCATGTCTCGTAAGAAAGCGGTAAGGGTGGACGGGCGTTGACGAGCCGGGTTCTGGAACGAAAGTTCCTCCTCGACCCCCCTGAAACCCAGGGGCGGTAAGGGCGCGTAGTAATGGGTAAAGACCTGGGAAACAGATCTTCCCATGCCAGCCCAAAAAGCCAGTGGAGGAATAGAATGCCTGATTTTTCTGAGGTTCTCGCCTACCTGACCGAGAGCCCCGTCCTACTGGGACTGGCAGCGTTTCTGTTGGCTTTTCTAGGCTATGCCTTGGTCAAGCGGCTGCTGAAACTGGCCCTCTTCGCCGTGGTCTTCATCGGAATCTATTCCGGGTTGGTTTACTTCCTGGCATGAGGTTCATCCCTTCAGCGGACCGTTTCGGGTAGGGGGAGGACGCTTACCCTCTCCGGTCCTGCCAAGACCCGCAGCTCTTCCCCGACCCGGGCCTCCAGGGTGACCGAAAACATCCCTGGGTCTACCAGGGGCCCTTGCCGACGTCGACCCCGCTGACCAGTCCCCTCAGGGGATGTCGCCGCCGGACCCCTCAGATTCCATATCGCCCGTTGGAAGCCCTTGGCGTTGGTCCCTGTGACTTCCGCAACCATCTGCCCTTCCCCGTCCCGAACCACCAGGACAACCGTTGCGTCCTCCCCAGGCACCGTCTCCCGGAGATGGTAGTTTAGGATGGCCCCGAGAGGCGGGTTTTCACCTGTAAATGCTCCGGCGCCCGATCCGGCCGAGTAGTACCGTATTTGCTCGAAGGCATAGGAATCCCGGATTGGGAAGAGAGCGGCGTTCTGAGCCAAGAGCCCGGTGCCCGCCGACCTAAGCGGCGTGTAGTCGTCCAGGACAAAGAATCCCCTGCCAAAGGTAGCCACCACCAAGTCCCCCATGCCTTCATGGATTTCCAAATCCCTGAAGGGAATGGTGGGTGCGTTCCCGGTCAGCTCCACCCAGTTTCCCCCACGGTTCGCCGAGAAGAAGAGGCCGAACTCCGTCCCCAGAAAAAGGAGATTCTCGTTTTCCGGATCTTCGATGAGGTCCCAGACCACGTTACGGTCGGGTAGGTCGCCGGCAATAGACGCCCAGGTCTGACCCCGGTTTTCGCTCACCAAGACGTAAGGATCGAAGTCCCCCCGTTTGTGGTTATTGAAGGTCGCATAGATCCGGTCCGGATCATGCCTGGAAGCCACTACCGCCGACACGTAGATCAGAGTGGGAATTCCCGGGAAAGCATCCATTTCTTGCCATGAGGCCCCACCGTCCTCCGTGATCTGAATCAACCCATCGTCCGTGCCCACGTAGAGGACATTCTCGTCGAAGGGGGATTCGCTGAACGCCACCCCGATGCCGTACTCATTGGTGAAGACATTCCTCCATACCGCGTTTTCCGGCCAGATACGACCCATGACTGGAAGCGTATCCCGATCAATCTGTCGACTGATGTTGGGGCTGATGAACTCCCAGTCATCGCCCCTGTTGTCACTCCGGACCAGACGACTCCCCAGGGCGTAGAGCCGGTTGTGGTCGTATCGGCTTATGGTGAACGGCACATCCCAGTGCCAGAAGACGGTGTCTCCGGCCTCGTCCACGTGGACAGGAGCTATGCTGGTGGACACACCCGTCTTCATGTCCACCCGCGCTATGCGCGCTCCCTGCGACATCCCGTACACGATGTTGGGGTCCTCCGGATCCACGCGGGCTTGGAAACCATCCCCCCCGACGATCCCGACCCAATCCGCACTCCTGCCCCCCACTGCGTTTCTGGTCCCGGACGGGCCCCCAGGGGTCCCATTGTCCTGGGTACCCCCGTACACCCAATAGAAAGGCTCCCGGCTGTCGATCCCCACCCGATAGAATTGGGTCACCGGAAGGTTCCCATGATGCCGCCAGTTCTCTCCTCCGTCCCAGGTCTCGTAGAGCCCCCCATCGTTCCCGATCATCATGTAGTCGGGATCAACCGGGTCGAAGACGATCTCATGGTGATCGACATGGACCCCTTGAGCCGGAAGACGCTGGAAGGTCAGTCCTTCGTCTTCAGTGCACTGGATGTTCACGTCCACAGCACAAACACGCCCCACCCTATGGGGGTCGGCAAAGAGCTCGCCATAGTACTGGGGATCAACCACGATGTACTCGCTTTGCTTGGTCCAGCTTTCACCGTAATCGGACGACCTGAAGAACCCGCTCTCCTCGTCCTGTGCCGCTACCAAAGCGTAAACCACCCCTGGCTGGTGGGGTGAAACCTCCAGAGCGATCCGGCCCAGGTCCCCCGTGGGAATGCCGTCCATGATCTCGGTCCAGGTCGCACCGGCATCGGTGGACTTGAAGATTCTCCCCTCTGGCCCCCCGGCCACCAAGATCCCCACGTGGCGACGCCTCTGATAGGAGGCGGCGTAGACGATATCCGGGTTATGCAAATCGAAGACGATGTCGGCGAGGCCGGTGTTTTCTGAAACGTGGAGGATCCGCTCCCACGTCTCCCCACCATCAGTGGTCTTGAAGAGTCCGCGGTCCCCACCACTGGCCCAAAGCGGCCCCTGGGACGCAGCATACACGACGTCGGAGTTCCGAGGGTCTACCAGGACATCTCCGATGTGCTCCGACCGTTCGAGACCCATTCGCCGGAACGTGGCTCCCCCGTCCACGCTCTTGTAGATCCCGTCTCCGTATCCGGCACTCCGTTGGGAGGCGTTTTCCCCGGTTCCCACCCAGACGATATCCGGGTTAAGGCCATCCACCGTCACCGCCCCGATGGAATACGACCCATAGTCGTCGAAAATGGGGGTCCAGGTGGTACCCCGATTCTCAGTCTTCCAAACGTTCCCGGACGCCACCCCGACATACCAGACGCTTCGGTTTCGGGGATCAACAGCAACATCACTGATCCGGCCTGAGACCAGTGCAGGACCAAGGCTCCGCAACCGGAGGGACTCGACCGTGGCAGAAGTGAGCCCATAATCCTGAGCTGAGAGGGGACCCCACAGTGCGAAGAAGACAAAGAGTGCGGCGAAGGAAGGAAGAATCGACCTGACCATGGTGCGGTGCTCCGTCCAGGGGAGATGAAAAGGCAGCGGTACAGTTGGACACCCGAACGGACTGGAGAAGCAGGAGGATGTCAAGCACCAGACCTGGACCTGAGGGGCTCTATTCGATTCCCAAGAAGTTTTGAGCCAGAACAGCCACGATGACACCGAAGGTGAGGAGGCCCAGAAACAGGGCTGTCCAGTCGGCGATCCGGAGGCGCCTCATTGCTCGGATCCTCCCTTTTGGTCCCCGGCCCCGGTCGAGGCTTTGGATGCCTTTTCCACCGGTCCAGGGGGGCCCTTCCGACTCCCCTGCCACCACCGCTTCGTATCCAAGACGACCAGTTCGAAAGTCCGCATGGGGCAGAAGAAGTTGCACCAGGGCGTCTGGATCAGGAGGGACCCGGTGAGAACGATGAAGAGGAGAAACCACTGAAGAGTGGTACCATGCAGAGCGAACAGGGCAGCAAACGGTTCATAGCTGGCGAGGGCCGGCTGGAGCGTGATGAAGGCCATGAAAAGTGCCGCGAACACAACCACATTCCTGGCCCCCTCCATGAGGCGCACCACCCACGGAGGTAGCTTCAGCCTGAATCCGCCGATGGCTCCCACGACCCGTTGCGCAGCCCCGAAAGGACAGGCGTAAAGGCAATAAAGATTCCTTCCGTAGAAAACGGAGGTGAGGAGGAAACCGCCAAGGAGCAGATAGATGGCCATCCCTGTCCGCGGGTCAGGCAAGTACCCAGAAAGAAAAGCTGTGATTTTGGCTAAGGTAATGGGAGAGTTTTCCCAGAAACCAAGGACCAGGAATCCCACCAACTGGCCAGCCCAGCGCAGGCGCCTCCGGATGGGACCCCGGAGTCGGTGACCCACGATACCCACCGCGAAGAGAGCCAGGATGGTGAGCTCCAGGAAGCCGAACTCGAAGGGCTTTGGCGGAAGTGGGAGGTTCACGTCGAAGGCGACCCCGGCTACCCGGGCCACCGAGGACCGGACGCTCTCAACGATGGCATCGGCGGAGATAGTGGCTCCGGTAACAGCCACCACGTTCTGGTATTCGTAGTCGATGGAATCGAACTGGGATCCGGTAATCGCACGGAAGTACTCGGGAGCTCGAACCATTCGCCAAAAGACGGGTGTTTCCCGTTGCTGGACGACCCGCACCCCAGCCACCTGACCCAGTGTATCTACCCCTACCACCAAGAGCATGGGACCACCGTAGCCGTTGGCTTCCTCGGCCCCGACCCATCCCATCAGGGCCCCCGCCTCGCCATAGACGTGGTGAATCCCCCTCTGAAGTTCGATCCGCTGGGATCCGGGGAAGATCTCTTCGACAGGAGTGTTCAGGTCCGGAGCGCTACGCGTACGGCCGTAGGCCAGGGCTCCGACTAGAAGAACGGAAGCAAGGAGAACCCGGAGGAGGCGGGCGGGTGGCTTCTTCACCCGATCCGCCTCCGGTCTAGGTCATCAGACCTCCGAAACTGCATCCTCACCACCCGATCCGGTCCCCGCTAGCAATAACCGCCAAAGGCCTACTCCCGCGATGATGGAGATGAGTCCGAAAAGGAGGCCTCCCCGAGTGGCGGCGACAGGCTCTCCCTCCCCAAAACTCGTCCCCACGAAAGCGATGGTGAACCCTGCCAAAGCAACCCAAAGGAGAAAAAGAACCCACTTCCAGATAGGCATGGGAAGCCCCCGGTCCTGGGCCCAGGCCCGTACGGCGAGGATCACGACCACGAAGAGAATTCCCTCCACAAACCAGAACAAACCTGAGTCAAAGATCCGCATGGTAGTGTCCTAGTCCAGGTCGATGAAGTCTTCGGTCCGGAGCCACCAGGGTGGCTCACGGTAGGAAGCGTTCTTGCCTCCAAGGGAGGGCATGAAGTAATCCTGGGGATCTGGCCCTGGATAGAAGCTCTTTTGCATGGATGTCAGAAGCTTCTCGGTGAGGCCCGTCGGGTCGTTCGCAGAGACCTTCATGGCGGTCTTGTGAAGCCAGTTCGCCTTACGGGTATAAGGGCAGACGCTGACACAAATCCGACACCCCATGTTTCCCA
>JBDHMC010000028.1:0-11419 GCA_039656355.1 Gemmatimonadota bacterium
ACGGTGACACTCACCGTCTCAACTGGTTCGCTCCCTGATCTCGGCCATGTGGCCACGGTTCCGATATCAAGCGAAGCTGGAGGCGACGCCACCATCGAGGTCACGTTCAATGTCGGAGTACCCATCCTCACAGCGTCGACCACCGCAGCCAGCTTTACCGCAATGGAGAGCGGCGGGAATCCCTCCAGCCAACCCATCACCCTGACCAACTCAGGACCCGGGACCTTCGCCAGCCTCGGCGCCATCTCGGTGGGGGCGGTGAGCTACACCGGGATAGGCGGTTGGCTCTCCAGATCGTACGCTGGCGGCATACTGACTCTCTCCGTCACCACCGGAGCTTTGGCACCGGGCACGTATGGGGCGACAGTGCCGGTTCTGAGCACCATAGGTGGCTCGGTCTCCATCAATGTGTCCTTCACCGTCATCCGGAACACCGACGCGGCGGTCCTGGTGGCTTCCCCCATTTCCGTCCGGATGGACGCGGTCCAGGGCGGTCTGGACCCCCCAAACCAAACCGTCCTCCTTTCCAACGGTGGCGGGGGAACGCTTGGCGCCTTGGGCGTCGGACCGATCACCTATGGCTCTGGCTCCGGGTGGTTGTCCGCCTCTCTAGTGGGCAGCACGGTCACCCTCACCGCCAGCACAGGGTCGCTTGCCTCCAGTAGTTATGACGCCACCGTTGCGCTCACCAGTGCAAACGGAGGGAACGAGTCTGTGGACGTCACCTTCGTGGTGGCCGCACCGAACCTCACCGTCTCGGCGGCTTCAGCCAGCTTCAGTGGAGAAGAGGGAGGGTCCTCTACACCAGCCTCCGTGTCTGTCGACCTTTCGAATACAGGACCCGGAGATTTTTCCAGTCTTGGTACCATCAGCCTCGGTGCGACGTCCTACGGGGGTGTCGGGGGTTGGCTCACATCAAGTCTGGGGGGTGGCAACTCGAGAGTCGATCTTTCCACAACGTTGGGCGCCTTGGGACCTGGCACCTACACCGCCACAGTTCCGGTGAACAGCACGGACGGGGGAAGTGAGTCCATCGGGGTGACCTTCACGGTAGCTCCGGAGGCTGCCTCCCCTGTCCTGGTACTATCTGCGACCTCCGCCACCTTCTTCGCAGGAGAGGGTGGAGGGGATCCCGCCGACCAGAATATCTCTTTGTCCAACGAAGGAGGAGGTGGGATCGCAGCCCTAGGTGCCCTTAGCCTCGGGGCTACCGTGTATGGGACCGGATCGGGGTGGCTCACGACCTCCCTGGTCGGTACGACCGTCACGCTGTCCCCTGCTACAGGGTCCCTGACGGCAGCGGGCGGACCCTACACCGCCACGGTCCCCGTCCAGAGCGCGGGCGGTGGGAACCAAAGCGTCAGCGTCACCTTCAACGTGTCCTCGGCCGGTGATCCCGCCGACCTGGAAGTGTCTCCGGCTACCGTCCGAATGGATGCTGTAGCGGGAGGCTCGGACCCGGCGGATCAGGCAGTCCTTCTCTACAACGGGGGGGAACTCCCCCTGGGTGCCCTGAGCGTAGTTGGTATCACCTATGGGTCCGGCTCCGGATGGCTATCGGAGTCGCTGGCAGGCTCGACCGTCACCCTCAGCGGTGACGTCACGGGTTTGGCCTCCGGGAGTTACGGAGCATCCGTTGAGGTATCCAGTGTAGATGGTGGCAACGAGACGGTGAATGTGATGTTCGAGGTATCTGGGCCCGACCTCACCCTTTCGTCCACCACCGCGAGTTTCGCCGGGCAGGAAGGGGGAGCTGCGTCCCCGGGCTCCGTAACCATCGATGTCTCCAACACCGGGGCGGGCGTCTTCTCCAGCCTCGGCACCATCAGCCTCGGCGCCACCACCTACGGGGGCGCCGGTGGATGGCTCACGGCGGCTCTGGCTGGTGGTAATACGGAAGTAGGCATTTCGGCGACGCTGGGTGCCCTGGGGGACGGGGTTTACACGGCGACGGTTCCGATGAACAGCACCGACGGTGGAAACGAGGCCATTAGCGTGACCTTCACCGTCAGCCGAGTTTCCGATGCGCCGATCCTTTCCCTCTCGGCTTCTTCCTTGGAATTCACAGCCGTTCTCAGCGGGAACTCACCCTCCGACAAGATCGTCAGCCTATCCAACAGCGGAGGGGGGACGGTAGGAGATCTCGGGACCCTGGGGACCGGCACCATCACCTATGGAGGAGGTTCCTCCGGGTGGCTGTCCTCCTCCTCCCTGACGGGATCCACCCTGACCATCTCCCCGGTGACCGGATCCCTGGCCGTCGGAACCCACACCGCTACCGTCCCGGTGACGAGCCAATTCGGTGGCAACGGATCTGTCTCGGTGACAGTGGAAGTCGGCACGCCGATCCTCACGGCCTCCAATCTGGGCCTCTCCTTCATCGGTCTCGAGAACGGGGCCGTTCCGAGTGTGGAACCGGTGACATTCTCGAACACAGGGGCGGGGGATCTCTCGAACCTCGGAGCCCTGACCGTCGGTACCATCAGTTTTGGTGGGGCTTCCGGGTGGCTCGTCGCACCCGCATCGGGGGCCGCGGTGATAGGCGGAAACCTCGACTTCTCCGTAAACCAGTCGGGCCTCGTGGCCGGGGACTATACCGCCACGGTGCCGGTTTCCAGCCAATATGGTGGAAGCGTATCCGTCACCGTCGCTTTCTCGGTCGTGCGGGAAACCGATCCGCCCATATTGGGGCTTTCTTCCAACTCCCTGCGTTTCGATGCCCTGACGGGGGGCAGCGAACCGGATATCCAAACGATCATTGTTTCCAATGAAGGCGGCGGACTTCTGGAGAATATCCAGGTCGGTCCCCCCATGCAGGCCACGAGTTGGATGACCTACTCTTTCAGCGGAGACATGATCACCATCCAAGCCGTGGCGGGAACGTTGGAAGATGGCACTTATTACGCCTCACTCCCCGTGAGGAGTTCAGGGGGGGATGATACCATCGCCATCAGGCTGGTTGTCGGGTCGCCTACCCTAACGCTGACTCCCGCAGCAGTGACCTTCGGAGACACGGTGGGTGGAACCGGGCCGGCAGAGCCGAAGGTGGTGGCAATGGAAAATACCGGCGGAGGCACTTTCGCCAGTCTTGGGGATTTCGGGGTCCCCACGATCTCCTACCTTTCGGGTGCACCAGGCTGGCTCGAAGCGTCCCTCCCGGGTTCTGGCTTCTTGGAGCTCCGGGCAACGACGGGTAACCTCGAGCCCAGAGACACGCCTTACACAGCCCACGTTTCGGTGACCAGCACCCACGGCGGTACGGATGGCGTGGACGTGACCTTCACCGTGGCCGAAGGCAATGAGCCTCCAGAACTCAACCTGTCCATAAACTCCATCAGCTTTTCCGGCATCAGGGGCGGAGATCCCTCCCCCGCCCAAACCGTCAACGCATTGAACGATGGGGGAGGGGGAAACCCGGCTCTCGGGACAATCTCTGTGGACCAAGCCGGGACCGACGACTGGCTGTCCGTGACGGTGGTGGAGTCCGTCGTCACCCTGACACCGACCACGACCGAGCTACTTCCGGACACTCCGGGAGACCTTACTCTCGAGGCCACCATTTCTATTGTGAGTGAGTATGGAGGAGAGAAGTCTCTGTTGGTCAGCTTCGATCTCCTTGCCCCGATCCTCAGTCTTTCCAGCGAAAGGGTCACATTCAGCGCTGCGCCAGGCGATCCCGAGACACTTCAGACGGCCGTGATCATCTCAAACGCGGCAGGGTCCGTTGAGGCCTTACGCCCTCTTACGTTGGGAGAAATCACATTCCAGGGCGGAGGATCAGGTTGGCTCACCCTGAATCATGATTCAGGGGACACCATCCTGGGGGTATCCATTGAGCTCTCGGTGACCGCTGCGGAACTCTCCGAGGGCACACTGGTCGCTTTGGTCCCGGTGAACAGTGTTTGGGGCGGAACAGCCACGGTAGAGGTTCATTTCGCAGTCCGCGAGCAAGATCGGACATTCGAACAGCCGGAGATCCAGCTGGTGAAGTGGGTAGGTGGGGCGGTGGCCCCACTGGGCATGGAGGGGTTGGTGGTGGCCCCTGCCGGGGACACGATAAAGGTCGATTCCGTGGGCGTCAGGAAAGAATATGAAACGTATTTACCCCTCTCCGGCTTGCGGGTCGGTTCTCCCAGCTATCCGCAAGGGCAGCCGACGGGATGGATTACCGGAGCCTTCTTGGATCGCACGGACATCACTCTTCCTGGTCAGATAGCTGCCCTCTTCGTGGTCGTTGAACCGGGTGACCTGGCCACTGGGGATTATGAAGCCTTTCTCGAGGTGATGGCCGAGGCGCTAGGGGAAGCGGATCCCCCGAAGGAAACCTTCAAGGTCGTTCTACAGGTCAGATAGGAGCGGAAAAAAAGCGGGGCGCAAAAGTCTGGAGGGGATTCAGCCGCCCTGCCTTTGGGACACCAGGTACCAACCCTGGTCCCCACGGCCGAAGGTGTAGATCATCCGGTAGGCTTCCCCTCTATTGCCACCACCCAGCACGCTGGACATGACATCCCCTTCCAAGGTCCCTTCCTCTGGCCCAAGCTTTAGACTACCGGGTACCATCTGTAAGAGAATCGTGTCGGTTTCTCGAAGATTATTCAGGAGGTCGGCGACCCCATCCTGAGGGAGGGAGGGGAAAAGCTCACGAACCCGTTGGGCGTCCTTGGAATTTATCGCTGCGGCGTACTCGGCAAGGAGGGCCGTTATCCCTCGCTCTGCCTCTGGGTTCGGCTCCACCGGCCCGGCAGCCGGGTTCGAGGCAACGGTGATTCGGGCTTCCAATACCTGAGTCTCCGCGCCGGCGGAGATGGGAACGCTTGCGGTGTAGGTACCCTCGGCAAGGCTACCCACTTCCGCCCTTAGTGTGAGGGCCGTTCTTTCGCCGGTCCTCGCTCCCAGGCCAACTCGAAGCCAATCCCCTCCCTCACCCTCATATTGAACCAATCCGACCGAGGGAGTCGCTTCACCGGTCACCGAAACCCCGATGGTCTGCTCCACAGGGTCGTCACCTCCTTCAACGGCCTCGAAGGAGACCGTCGGTACCGAGAGACTCAGGGTAACTGGACTGGCTGGAGCCGCTACGCGAAGGGTCACGGCACTCTGGACGCCCCCCGCCTGAGCCGTGAGGATGCTCTCCCCTTCAGCCAAAAGCGTCAGAACGGCCGAGTCTGCCCCTGAGAGGGACACCATGGCCACAGAGGGATTGGACGAGCTCCAGCGGATCCCACCTTCACCGGAATAACCGGCCGGTTCCGAGGTTACCGTGGCTCTCACCACCGTGGCCCCTCCGGCCTCCAAGAGATGGGTGGGTGGTTCGACGGCGACAGCATCCACACGGCCAACCACAGTCAGGCTGACGGTGCCCGACCGGTCCCCGGCGATGGCCGTGACCTGGGCCCTGCCGAGCCCGCGAGCATTGACAATACCAGTCATGGGGTCGACGTCGACGACCCTGGAATTGCTCGAGCTCCATGTGAGATCAGGATCGGTGACACGCTGCCCATCCTCGTCGGTTAAAACGGCCGCCAGCGTAACCGTTTCCCCGAACTGGAGCTCCCTCCTAGGGGACGTGACCGCAAGCTCGCCCACGGCCGGCTCAGACACCAAGACGGTGAAGGTGCCTGACACCCCTCCGGCGTTGGCCTGAATCACCGCCGTCCCAGCTGCGACCCCGGTCACCTCCCCCTCCTCGTTGAAACCCTCTACGGTGGCGACCATGGGATCCTCGGAAGACCAGGACACCGGTTCGCCAGCCATAGCCAACCCTGACCCATCCTCCACGCTGGCCCGTACCCTGACCGTCGCTCCGACGAGAAGGGACTCACTCGTGTTTGGAAACGTGAGGGTGCTGACTGTTGTTGGCTCCTGGATGCCCGGGTCTGCTTCCTCGGGCGCCGAGAAAGGGTAGAAGACAACAGCAACCGTGATGATGGTCGCCAACCCCAGACCCCCCCCGATCAGGAGAGGAAGGCGCAACCTCCTGCGGGGCGGCGGGGCGGCGCCCGGGTCATTGATCGGAAGCGGAGTCTTCGCAGGAATGGGGGTCAGTGGCGTACGGCCCGCTGTGGGCTCCGGGGTATCCGGCCGGACCAACCGGACCAACTCGTGACGGAGGGGATCTCGGGGGCCCGGAAGGTACCCGCCTACGGCTTCGATGGCCTCAGCCACGCTCGGGAACCGCTCGGCGGGATCCTTTGCCATCATTTTGAGGACTGCAGCCTCCAACTCCGGCGGGCAATCCTTGCGTTGTTCGCAGATCCCTGGCGGGGGCGCCGAGGTGTGCGCCTGCATGATCTCGAAGGGGCTTCCGGCGAAGGGGGCCTCACCCAACAGCATCTCATAAGCGACGACGCCCAGGGAGTACTGGTCTGACGCGCTGGACAATTCGGCGGCCCGGCACTGTTCGGGACTCATATAGGCTGGAGTACCGATGGTCGAACCTGTTTGAGTCAGATTAGATGCTGTGGTGACCTTGGCAATGCCGAAGTCGGTGAGGATAGCATTCCCTTCTGCGTCAAGCAGCACATTCGCAGGCTTGATATCTCGGTGAATGACACCCTGCCGGTGTGCGTGTGCGAGACCGGTTCCGAGTTGATAGAGGATGGTTTGCACCAAGGCCACCGGAAGCGGATCAGGTCCCTTCAGAACCCCCTCCAGGGACCCGCCATCCACGACCTGCATGACGAAGAAATGCAGAGTCCCCGCCTGCCGGACCGTGTGAATCGTGATGATGTTGGGATGGTGAAGGTTGGCGATGGTGACCGCCTCCTGCCGGAACCGATCGACCATTCCCTGCCCAAGGAGGAGGCCGGGCGCCATCACCTTGATGGCTACGTTCCGCCCAAGGGCCAAGTCTTGGGCGAGGAAGACCGCAGCCATTCCGCCGCGACCCAACTCCCTGACTATTTCAAACTCCCCCCGGGTCGCTTCTTCAAGCTGGTGGCGAACTTCGAGCCAGCCGTCCACTTCCTCGGCCGGCGTGGGGGGAGGGGGCGTCGCCCCGTCGGGAGAGGGCGTGCCCTCGTTGGGAGAGGGCGACGAGTGGCCCATCATTGAAGGCGGCGGTGGGGTGGTCGGTTCGGTGGGAGAGGAAGTTTCCGCCTCAGCCGGATTCCCGCATGTCGTACAGAAACTGTCCCCTGCGAGCCGTGGAGCCCCGCATGATGAACAGGTGGGGACTTCCCCATGCCCTGCGGCCGAGGTCGCTGCCAGGGCCCGCGTCGCCCCTCTCAATTGTGAATCCCCCAAGACGAGCTCGGATCGCCGCGAGCCGCACTTGGGACAATGAACGTCGTCCCGGAAGAGCGTTGCTTCGCAGTTCGGACATGTGGACGAATGGGTCATGGGCTCGTCGACGTCACAGGATCGGGGGAACACCAACTGCCGCTGAGTTCACAGGATATGGGTTGGTGGTTGGTGGACTTTGGTCGCCGTCAGATCAGAGTAAATATGGAATAGGGTGGTGAGAGAGGACAGGGGATGGAAGGGGATGTGATGTCCTTGTCGGGAAGAGGGGACCCAATGGTAGTGGGCCTGGCGGCCAGGACTGAGCTAAGACAGCGTTCTCTGACAGAGGAACTCGATTGCAGAACATAGGGGCCAGGTGCTTGCGAGATCGGCGAAAAGCGATGTCGTGGGGCTGGGCTGCAAGGCAGCCTCCCGGAATTGGAGGTAGGAACTGAAAGCTTTGCCCGAACGCATCGCGAAGCTTTGTGGGGAGCCGCTGGCCAAAACCAAAACCCTCGCCAAACGGACTGCCTTTGCAGCCAGCGATGCTGCAGCCCAGGCTCTCCCGAGGATGGTGAAGTGGCTTGAAGACTCGTAACGGTCTTGCTTCGCGGGTACGAGGGCTCGGACCTCCTACCCGCATTTTTTTGGCGGCTGGTATCTTCAGTGGCGCGCACTTTTGACAGGTTGTTGCAGGAGCGAGACTCCGCCCGATCAACCCATATTTCTGTTTATCAGCTAGAGATTGACCCCCGCCTCCCGTGCGATCGCGACGAAGTTCTGCCGCATCTCTTCCGCCCTGGCGACGCTTTGGCGGTATCGGTCCTGTTCCGTCTGGGGCAGCTGATCGAGCTGGTTTCGAAACTGAGAGAGGACGTCCATTCCTTTCAGCGGCCCCTCGAACAGCTGCGCGATCATGGAGTAATCGTCCAGTGTTAGCTCGTCCGCTTCGGTCGCCTTCGCGCAGACCATCGCACCACCGAGCTGCTCATGTTCCCTGTTGATCTCCAGCTGGTATCCGGCGAGCAGCAGGCCGAGGAGCTCCCGACCGGTGATCGTAAGATTGTGCTTGAACGTGTCGGTGAACACGTTCTCGTAGCTGAGCTTGAATGCGATGTAGAACGGCTGATGGGCGTGGACCCCTCCCGTGACCCACGCATCATTGATGTTGAGATTCCACACATCGTTTCCCATCATCAGAATGCCGCCCGTCGATGCATGGGACACTACGCCAAAGTTGAACTCCATGGGGGTCTTCTTGCGCTCTGGATAGGTGGGATGCTCCAGTTGTGTCTGGAAGCCGGATGTTCTGGCCTCCCACTTCTTTGTGCTCTCGGTGCTCGTTCCGAGCAGGCCGAACAGCCGCTTTTTCTTGAATTTCGGGAACACCTCCCCAAACAGCTCGATGCCAGGCTCTCCCTTCAGATCGCTCGGGTTCTTCTTGTGTCTCCCGAACACCTGAAGCCCCAGCGGTGCCGTCCTCGCATTCTCATAGAGCTTCCACGCCTCCTGGCTGGTCTTGTTGACGATGCCTGCCGCCAGCTTAGCATCGACTCTCCTCTCGACCGCCGCCTTGTAGTCATCCTTGAAGCTTAGCTCAGTGTAGGCCATGAGGATTCCTCCTTCGTTTCTCAGGGACCCAAGATGTCGATCCCTCTGATGTCCGGGCCGAATTGGTCGGTGCCTGTGGTCGAAAGCATCGCCGTGGCTACCTGGAGGCATTCCGCGTTCGGTCTGCTGTCACGTCCTCCGCCAGGATCTCGCCAAGGAATAGGTAAACCGAAGGCCCTGCGGGGTGCAAGTGTTCCGTGGACTGGGTGTAGGTGGAGGAAGTTTGGGGGCGGAAGGGCTAATTCGGGCAGTTTCTCGGGTGGCATTTCGGAGACGAAGAGTTGGAAGTGGAGAGAGGGAAGGGGTGGAGCGTCTCGACGTCGAGGAGAGACCGCTTCCCAGACTTCCCTACCCCTGACCCACATGAAGTATGATCACTGTCGTGTTGTCGAACCCACCCAGGGAGTTTGCGGCAGTGATCAGGGCTCTGCACTGAGCCAGCGGAGGTTGCTCGTCTCCGGCCAGCGTCTCGGCGATGGCTTCATCCGAAACCAGGTCGTAGAGACCGTCGCTGCATAGGAGCAGACGGTCATCAGGTCGAAGAATCACCGTAAGTGAATCCACTTCCAAGGTTTCCTTCACGCCCACGGCTTGCAGGAGTACGTGCCTGTGCTCGTGGGTCTGAGCCTCCTCCGGTGAGAGATGGCCCTGGGCCACCAGATGGCCCACGAACGTGTGGTCAGTCGTGATCTGCCGAAGTTGACCATCCCGCAGATGGTAAGCCCTGGAGTCTCCCACGTGTGAAAGAACGATGGCTCCCGGGAACACCAGCCCAGCCGTGGCAGTGGCCCCCATACCTTCGACGGATGAGTCCTTGCTCGCCGCTTCCCGCACACGGCGATTCGCCTCATGGATCCCTGCGGCCAGCCATGGCTCCAGGGCCGTCGCATCATGGCCCCCGAGTTGAGCCATGGCCCCAGTGGCATGGTTGCGAAGTGCATCAAGGGTCAGGGCACTCGCTACCTCGCCGGCCAACGCACCCCCCATCCCGTCCGAAACCGCCACGAGAAGCGGCCTCTGGTCCAGGGAATGCTCCTGTTCCTGTTCCGGCAAATCTTGACTCAAGCCCATATCAAAGATCAAGAAGCCATCTTCGTTGTGATCCCGGCTCTCGCCAACATCCGTGAGTCCCGCGACGTTCACAATCACGTGGTTCCTCCGGTCGGTGCGGGATACATGACCACTACTCCCTCTCTTTCCTGCCGGATCATATCAGCGTCAATCCTCATAGGGATTGACCATGGTTCCATCAGGTAGATCCAGAAGGTCTCGTTCGCCCCACGCCACCACCTGAGGAAAACGGTCTCCAGAGAGGTCGATGTAGGGACAAGGTTCTCCGGAGGCCTCGCCCACAACCTCCCCCTCCGGATCTCCGGGAGCAATCCATCGCAACTGGCCCGAGGCAATCCAAGGGGTCAGGTCGAAATCCCAGACATCGTTGGCGATCATCCAAGCCGAACTCCCGTCTTTCTGGGTGAACCAGAAGTCCTGCCTCAACCAGAACTGATGGAGGCGGGTCGGAGGAAGCTCTTCTTGTGAGTAGTAAACCACCGGATACGCAACGTCCCCTGTGGCCATTTCGAGGCGGGAGACCACGGCCACCATGCCGGGAAGACTCAGGAGCTTGGGCACCACAAAGGGGACCTCCGGACCCGGGATCACCGGCGCTCGGGCTTCGTCGGGGACACGGCCGTTGAGGTTCAGTGCGCCAAGAAGAACCCAAAAAGTCTCCGGTTCACTCGGCTCTTCGATTCTTACCTCCGGATCCTTGTGCCACCACGGGCCATCAACACCCCATGGATCGAAGGACCGGTGGAGCACTTCCCCAGAGAAGGGACAGGCGCTCATCACTATCCTGGGCAGGCGGTCAGCGTACTCGCCCAACACCTGGTAATAGGCTTCCTTCAACTTCGATCGCTCGCCCCCCGCGGGCCGGGCTTCTACGTCTTTGGCGTAGAGCTGGCCGTCGATTGCCCAAGCCCTCTCCAGAAGCCCGTCCCTTTCATCCTTAGTGAACTCAGCCATCCACAACTCCTGAATCTGCCCACTCTTATTTGTCGCACTCCCGGCACTTGAGCGCGTTGAAGGTGTCCTCTTGCTCTTCCAAATAGACCGTTCCGCCAGGTGCCACCACGGTCACGTTGTCATCGAAGACCTTCATCCCCTTTCGGCCTGGAATGGGCACCAACTCCTTCGGGTTGTCATTACTGAAACCCTCTCCCATCTTCTCCGGAAAGTTCACACCCTCCGGTGCACCCAACTCAACATCCTCCTCCTTCGCCACCCATTGAGCCTGAGGCCCGTGTTGGATGGCATCCCATCCAAAACTCTTGTTAATCGCCACCTTGAGCTGAGCGAACGAGACGGTGTCCTCACCTAAGGGCTCGCAAAGCTCTGTGGACTTCAAAACCTGGTAAAGGTCATAATCGGCAGTAATCCATCTGTCCCTGTAATCGGTCCCGCTGTCTTGAATGAACGGCTTGATCGCCTTGAGAGGCTCAACCCTCTCCTGGGGGAGATTGAACCCAATTACCCCTATGAAATCCGCGGCCCGCGTACTGTACCTGGCGTTCTTACTCAGCAA
>JBDHMC010000029.1:0-11366 GCA_039656355.1 Gemmatimonadota bacterium
AAGACTGTTATCGATGAACTCCTTTTGTGACAGGACCACGAATTTCTCTCCGGAATCCACTGCCGTTCTTATCCAGAATTGAACGGAGAAATCGTGGCTGCTTTCGAATGGTAAACCCTCTCGATCGAGTGTCAGAAACGCCGAGGGGTCCTCTGATCGTAGACTCAAAGCCTGCCCATCAAGCCCTTCCGCAAAAACGGGTACCCCCCCGAACTTTCCCTTAAACGTGTTGTCGACGGAGTTACTGATGGTTCCGTCAAATCCGAACCGGGCTATGGGTCCAGATCCAAATCGTGAGGCAACCGATTGTCTCGCCGTGACCTCTTGAGGATCAGGTGACAACTCGGCATGCAGGGGTAGAACCGACCCCACAAGTAGCTGAAAACCACCAGCGACTAGGAGTGAACCGGTCAGGCCCATCCGGTTCATAGAATTGCTCGGTTGCGGTTTCATGGCGTATCCCAGGCTCAATGCACACTGTCGGAAGTAACTCATTGTGAGACGGGAGCCCCTTTGTTTCAAGGGCTCCCAGGTGTGCATGCAGGTCACCTAGATCTTCTCTCTAAGAGCTGGAAGGCGGAGTAACGTGTCGCCGAGTGGCGAGCATCCAGGGTAAGCCTATCTTTCAGCCCATGCATCGCTCCTCACTCTACCGGCCCGAACTGGCGGACCCCTTCCACAGGACCGCTCCACTGGACAAGGCCTGGATCGCCACTGTCAGCCTTGCCACCGCCCTGTTCGCCTTTACGCTTCCATGGGGTTTCGTCCGCGCCGGGGACGCCACGGCCACCGAATCAGGCATCCTTCTGGTCACCTCCCTCGTCATGGCACTGGACCTCCCTCAGTCCATCACCCGGTTCAAGATATGCGACCGATGGAGCCAGTACCGTGGTGGCTGGCTCACCCTGGACCTCCTGACGGCTCTGCCGTTCCTGGTCTTGCTCCTTGGAATCACCGGCCAACTACCGGCTTCGATTGTGAAGGCCGCCACCCTTTTGGGACTCCTGAAGAACTGGAAGGTCTACCATTACGTATCCGCGTTCAGGCTCAGGGCACTCCGTCACGCCACTGCCCTGACCATCGGCTCACTTCTTTTCTGGGCCGTCCTGATCATCCATTGGATCGCCGCCGGATGGCTGATGCTCCGGGGACACGACCCCGCTAGAAGCGTTCTCTCCAACTATCTGGACGCCCTTTACTGGACTGGCACCACCCTTACCACCGTGGGTTATGGAGACATCACCCCGACGACGGACCTGGAGAAGGTCTATTCACTCCTGACCATGGTGGCGGGCTTGGCGTTCTTCGGATACCTGGTGGGGCTCCTGGCATCCATCTGGTCCCGGCGGGATCCCGGGCGAGCTGAGTTCAACCAGAATGTGGATCGCTTGACCCAGGCCGTGCGAGCCACCCAGCTGCCGCCGGACCTCCAGCGCAACATTTATGATTACTACACCTACATGTGGCGGGAACGGGGATGGTACGACCCATCCCACTTCCTGAACGAGCTGCCACCCACACTCAGGAGCGAGGTGGCCGTCTACATGAAACAGGACGTCCTGCAGGGGGTGGAGCTGTTCCAAGGTGCGGATCCAGCTTTCTGCAGGGAAATAGCCGGGCACCTCCAATGGGAGGTTCTCACCCCCGGGGGGGTCATCTTCCGGGAGGGCGACTCGGGCGATCGCATGTACTTCATCGTGCTGGGAGAGGTGGAGATCCTCCGGGGCCCCGAACAACGAAGGGCTGATACCATGGGTCCGGGAAATTTCTTTGGAGAGATCGCCCTATTCACGGAAGGCGTACGTACGGCATCGGTCCGGGCCCTGACCTTTACCGAAGTATACTGGCTCTCCAAAGCAGCATTCGATCGGGTGGCGGCTCGCTATCCATCTGAAGTAAAACCCATCGAAACCAAAGCCCGGAAGCGGCGGCCGGACGCACTGCCGGAGCCGGGACAAAACCCCGAGCAGGTAAGCTGACCGCCAACGGTCATCCGACCCTGGCCCTCGAAGGACCCAACCCCCATTCTCGAATCCGTGGAAAGTCAACCTACCATCCGAAGGATTCGAGGGGGTTGCTCTTGGAAAGCTCCATCCCGCAAGACCAAGGAGGATTCCGGACAGGTGCCACCGCGGGCAAAGTGACGGGCAGGACCGATTGGTTGAATCGGTTCTTCTCCTCCTACTACGCCCACCGACCGGTGAACGCCACCTTCATCGGCCTCCACGATTGGGACGACCGGCTGCCCGATTTCTCGGAGCATGGATCCGGCGACACCTTGGCCGATATGCAGAACCTGTTGGCTGAGTCGGATAGCTCGGGGTTTGGCTCAGAGCCTCCTCCCGGAGCGGCAGATGAACGTCCGGCCGACGCCGGAGGGCCCCTGTGCGGTCCCGACAGTTTGGAGCAAGTCGACCAATGTCTCGCCGAGGGATTCCTGAGAATCCAGCTTTGGGAATACCAGTCCAGCCATTTCCATAGGGGCAATCCCAGCCTCTACACCGGAGAAGCTGTTTTCGGGTTGATGTCCCTCTTCCTGACAGACTTCGCTCCGCTGCCCGAGCGGGTCGAAGCGGCCACCGAGCGGCTGGCGGCCCTGTCGGCGCTGCTGGCTCAGGGCCGAGAAAACGTGCGCCGAGCTCCCCGAGCCTGGACCCAGCGGGCCATAAAGGAGTGCGCGGGCGCTTCAGCGTTCCTTACCGGAGGGATCGAGCACCTCGCCGCAGAGTGCCCCGTTGACGTCCTGGGTTTTAGGGACAATGCGGAGACAGCCGCAGCGGCTTTCAGGGACTTCCAGGAGTATCTGGAAAAGGAACTGCTTTCAAACCCGGTGGAGGAGTGGGCCTGCGGGGAGGAAGCCTTCTCCCTCTATCTCCGAGAAGGGCATTTCCTTACTCAGACCCCAGATGAGATCGTGGCCTATGCCGAGGCGGTCATGGCAGAAGCGGCGGGGGCCCTGACAAGCCAGGGGGTCGACGTCGGTGAGACGATGTCTGCTCTGGCCAACCTCCATCCAACACCAGAGCAGTATTACCGCAGGTATCAGGAAATCTGGGACTCGGTCCGGGAGAGGGCGGAGGACCAATCTCTCCTGACCTGGCCGGATTTTCCCATCCGCTACGTCCCGCGACCGGACTGGGCAAGGGAGGCGGCACCTTTTCTCTACTTCCTCTTCTATCGGTCACCTGCAGCCTTCAACCGCCCTCCGCTCCATGACTATCTGGTCACGCCCGTCGACGCTTCCATGCCATCCGAGAGACAGTTGGAGCTGTTACAGGCCAACAACGACAGCGTCATCAAACTGAACCATGTGATCCATCATGGAAGCATCGGCCACCACGTCCAGAACTGGCACGCCTTCCGGTCCGAATCCCGCATCGGTCAAATGGCAGCCGTGGATTGCGCCTCACGCATTGCCATGTTTTGTGGAGGAACGATGGCTGAAGGGTGGGCGTGCTACGCCACCGACCTCATGAGCGAGGCCGGAGCTCTTACACCGCTAGAGCAGATCGCCGAGGTCAGGGGAAGAATTCGTATGTCCGCTCGCGCCGTAGTGGACGTCAGGCTCCACCAGGGGCGGTTCACACTGGAGCAGGCCGCGGACTACTATGTGGAGCAGGCGGGAATGGATCGAGGGGCGGCCCATGGCGAGGCCGTCAAGAACAGCATGTTCCCGGGGGCAGCGGTCATCTATCTGCTGGGCACCGATGCCATCCATGACCTGAGGAAGGAAATGTCCGTACGTCAGGGAAGCTCCTTCGATCTCCAGAGGTTTCACGATGACCTTCTCTCCCTAGGGTCCGTCCCCGTGTCGCTGATTGGAGACCGCATGAAGGAGGAGGCCGGGTATGGCGAGTGAAGAGCCAGCCGGAGCAACCACGGGGCCGAGGCCTCTGAGCGAGAGGACCCTGGAATACGGGAAACGGGTGGCCCAAGCCCTTCTCGGATTGGATGCCCTGTACCGCAAGGAAAGCCAGGACGGGGAGGGACTCGTTGTTCTCAATATGGACACCGCAGGTGAGTTGACTGCAGACGACTTCCCCTCGTACAGCGAAGCGGCCGAGGCGTTTGCCGGGCTTCGAGAAGAGGTGGTGGGCTTACCGGAGGTCGACCGGAAACTCTACTACGACCAACTATGCCATTCGAAGCTGGCATTTATCAGATGGAGACAGGATGGGCTTCCCTTCCGAACCCAACTGGGAGACTTCCTGCATGTCCCTGTCGAACCGGCGTCGGACCAGAAGTTGGCCGTCCTCGAGGAGAATCTGCGGAGCCTGCTGACTCAGATGGAGTACACCGGAGACCTCAAAGACCAATGCGCGGCCTGGGAGGACCGGAACCGAGTACCCCCGGACGAAGTCGAGGGTGTGCTCAACGCTTTATTGGATGAGGCATGGGATCGAACGGAGGAAGCGCTCATCGAGATTCCGGCTCCGCGAGAGGATGGGATGCGGGTATCCCCTGTTTCGGACGTGGCGTTTAATGCTCGATGTGACTATCTGGGCCGAACCATCGAGTTGAACATCGGACCAACCCTGACCCGGCCCGGCCTCAAACACCTGGCGGTCCACGAGGGCTATCCCGGGCACTATCTGCAGTTCAAGCTCCGGGAGACGATGTACCGGGCTGGAACAGCCCCCGCCGACGTCCTCCTCTCGGTGGTGAACACGGCGAGCTCCTCGGTTTTCGAGGGTATCGCCGACGCCGGTATGGAGATGATGGACTGGATCGACACCGATGACGATGGCGTCCTCGGCTTATTGAATCGCCACCGCGCCGCAATCGGCACCGGCGCAGCGTGGCGACTTCATGCCCTGGGCAGACCGGAGGAGGAGGTGACGGACTGGCTCCGGTCCCAAAGCCTGGTAGGAGGCGAGGGGTGGGTAGCCAACCGCATGGGGTTCATCTCCGCTCCTTCCAGGGCCGTTCTCATCTGGTCCTACTGGTGGGGGGAGCAGGTGGTCGCTCCCATCTGGAGGCGTGTCCCCCCCGCCCGACGTCGGGATTTCCTGGGCTTCCTGCATGGGCGAATGCACTCAAACACAACGGTGGGAATGTTCCATTGAAAGAAATCGTCCGGAAGGGATTGTTGGTAGGGACATGCCTTTGGGTGTGTGCCGTGGTGGGCGCCTGCGGTTCAGGCGAGACCGGAGGCGGAACAGGGAGGGGGACGGACGGTGACACCGACGGTGAGAGGAAGATTCTCCGGGTGGCCTACGAGCGAGAAATCGACGTCCTGAACGCCTTCACCAGCCAGAACCTGGTGGACATCGCCTTCTCCATGGTCGAGGGCCTCATCACCGCCGACGAGAACAACTCCTATATCCCGGTTCTGGCAAAGGAGATTCCCACCGAGGAAAACGGCCTCATTCTGCGAAATGGCGACGGCACCGTGGACATGACCTGGGAACTCCACCAAGGCGTGTACTGGCAGGACGGGGAGGAACTCACCAGCGAAGACGTGTGCTTCACGTGGAGTTTCGTCACCAGCGAAGGTTCTCAGACGTATAACCGTCACGAGTACCTGGGCATCATCGACTGCCTCATGCCCGACCCACACACCGTGGTCTTCAGGTGGGACGATTCCTACGGCTACTACGCGGGTCTCTTCGAGGCGGTGTTGCCGGAGCACATCCTGGGAGGGAAAACGACGGAAGAGATCGTGAACTACGTGCCCTACAACCGTGGTCCCGAAACCATCGGGACCGGGCCCTTCAAGTTCGCCGAGTGGAAGTCCGGGGAATACATCCGAGTGGTCCGAAACGACAACTACTGGCGCGGGACCCAGTATCCCAAAATCGACGAGATCGTTTGGTCCTTCATTCCAGACTCCAACACTCGTTTGAACGCCATGAGAGCGGGCCAATACCACTACGCCCGCCTCGAACCCACGCAGGTCATCGAAGTTCAGGAGGTGGAAGGCTACGACATCCATCTGGTGAGCCAGAACACCTTCATGCACTTCGACCTGAGCATCAACCTGGACCGGGGCCGGAGACTGTTCAGCGATCCCATCGTTCGCCAGGCCATGTTTCACGCCATAGACCGCCAAGCCATCACCGGGCAACTGATGCAGGGAACGGTGACCATCGCGAACACCCCCATCAACCCCAGTAGCCCGTACCACAATGCCGGTGTTCAAGCGGAAGATTTCGATCCGGACCGGGCCAGAACAATGCTGGACCAAACGGGGTGGATAAAGGGGCCAGACGGAATCAGGGAGAAGGAAGGCCACCGCTTCTCTTTCACGATGCTCAACCGAGCCGGAAGCGCTGACCGCATCGCTATCGCACAGGTCATTCAGGCTCAACTGAAAGAAGTGGGAATCGAAGTCAGCTTCGAAACCCTGGAGAGTGCCGCCTGGACCCAGAAGTGGCGAAGCGGTGAGTGGGAGGGAATCGTCAGTGCCTGGTTCCTTCCGGCCGACCCGAGCTTCACCGGGCTTTATGCCTGTGGGGGGCCGAACAACATGACGGGCCTTTGTCATCCTGAGCTGGATGAGGCCATGAAAGCTTCGGACAGGGCCCTGAGCTTCGACGAGCGAAAACCCCTTCTGGATGAAGCCAAGGAACGGTTGGCCAGAACGGCTAGATCTCTGCCGATCTACTACAACGTGGTTCCAGAGCTGGTGAGTACCGGCATCGGAAACTATCGGGGCAGCGGGACAAACTTCGGCAGCTTCTGGAACCTTTATGAGTGGACCCTGAGGGAGTGAGCCACCTCCCAGCACCTAACCCTTCGAGAGCGCGGCACGGATGATCACCTACATCGGCCGGCGGATTCTTCAGATGGTCCCCTTGGTGTTCGGGATCTCCGTCGTGCTGTTTGCCGTGATCCAGGCTGCCCCGGGTGGGCCCGAGGGTGCCCTTCTGGAATCGGGCCGTTTCATCGACCCGGAGGTCATCGAGGCCTACCGCCAACGCCTCGGTGTGGATCAACCTGTCCACATTCAGTACATCCGCTGGGTTACGGCGGCCCTTTCCGGCGATCTGGGAGTCAGCTTCTCCACTACCCGCCCCGTGGCCTCCATGATATTGGAGAGGTTGCCGGCCACCTTGGAGCTCATGGCTTCGGCCTTTCTGCTGGCCGCCATCGTCGCCCTGGCCCTGGGGGTTTTCAGCGCCGTCCGGCAGTACAGCATGTTCGACCACTTCGGCACGGGCCTGTCCTTCCTGGGCATCGCCATGCCCGTCTTCTGGTTCGCCCTCATCCTTCAAATGGTCTTTTCAGTGAAGCTGGGGTGGCTGCCGGTTGCGGGCACGGAAACGGTGGGAGCCACCTCACTCGGCGATCACCTGAGGCACTTGATCCTTCCGGCCCTGGTCCTCTCCTTCCGGTACGTCGCCGGGTGGTCTCGTTACCTCCGCTCAAGTCTTTTGGGCGTTCTCAAGACCGACTACGTCCGCACGGCCCGCGCGAAGGGCCTCCCCGAAAAGGCCGTAGTGGGGATTCACGCCCTCCGGAATGCCCTCATTCCTCTCATCTCCATCATGGCGCTGAACCTGGCAGCCCTCTTTTCCGGTGCCGTCATCACCGAGACCGTTTTCGCGTGGCCCGGCATCGGGCGCATGTTCGTCCAGGCCATGTTTTCCCGGGACTATCCACTCCTGATGGGGATTCTGATGATGGGGTCCATCATGGTGGTGGTTTTCAACCTGGTGGCCGACATCCTCTACGGAATCCTGGATCCCCGGATCCGCTATGAGTGAGGCTCAGGCTCCCCCGTCCCCCGACTCCCAGGCGGGCAACTCTTTCACAGAGGGAGACCTGCCCCGGTCTCCGGGGTCGCTGGTGTGGAGGCGGCTACGGAGGCACAAGCCGGCCGTAGCCTCTTTCGCAGTGGTCGGAGCCCTGGCGGCCGCCTGCATGGCCGCACCCCTCATCGCGCCCTATCCGTTCGACGCCATCGATCTGGGTGCGATCCGGCAGGTACCGTCCCTCACACACTGGATGGGGACCGACGACCTGGGGCGAGACCTGTTCACCCGGATTCTATTCGGTGGCCGGGTGTCCATCCTAATCGGGATTTTCTCCGCCATCATCGGCACGGGGTTGGGTTCCCTCATTGGGGCCGTCTCCGGCTTCTACGGTGGTAGGGTGGACAACCTCCTCATGCGCTTCACTGATGTGGTTTACTCCATCCCGACCCTCCCCCTCCTTATCGTCCTCAGCTCCTACTCCCAGGCCGTGGTCGCTTCCATGGCCCTCATCATCGGCCTCCTGAGCTGGATGCCCACGGCCCGGGTGGTCCGGGGCGAGGTGCTGGCCATCAAGGAGAGAGCGTACGTGGAAGCGGCACGGAGCCTGGGCGCCAGGAACCTGAGAATCATCTTCAAGCACATCCTTCCCAACGCCATGGGTCCCATCGTGGTGGGTGCCACCTTGGCCGTAGGCAACGCCATCATTCTGGAATCCTCGCTGAGCTTCTTGGGCCTGGGTGTCCAGCCCCCCATCCCCACCTGGGGAAACATGCTCATGGACGCACAGGCCACCATGGCCACCAAGCCCTGGCTCACCATCTTCCCAGGCCTGGCCATACTGCTGGTGGTCCTTTCAGTGAACTTCATGGGCGATGGCCTGCAAGACGCTCTGGATCCCACGGCAAGGCAGGACCTGCCATGACACCGGTCCTGAACGTCCGGAACCTGGTGACCCGGTTTCACACCGAGGAGGGGGTGGTCCACGCCGTCAACGGCATCTCCTATTCGGTGGAGGCAGGAGAGACACTGGCCATCGTAGGAGAAAGCGGTTCCGGCAAGACCGTCAGCGCGTTGTCCATCATGGGCCTCCTCCGGGACCCTCCGGGAAGAGTGGAGGGAGGGGAAGCCATCCTGGCCGGCCGGGATCTGCTCGGCCTCTCGCCGGCTGAATGGCGAAAGGTTCGGGGGCGGAAGATGGCCATGATCTTCCAGGACCCCATGACGTCCTTGAACCCCGTCCTGAGCATCGGATACCAGCTGACCGAGGCCCTGAGGAGACATCTGAAATCGACCGGGAGCGAAGCTTCCGCTCGGGCAGAGGAGATGCTGACGCTGGTTGGAATCCCCAATCCCCGGGCCCGCCTCTCTGACCATCCGCATCAACTCTCCGGTGGCCAGCGGCAACGGGTCATGATCGCCATGGCCCTGTCCTGTAATCCCTCGGTGCTCATAGCGGACGAACCCACGACGGCTCTTGATGTGACCATTCAGGCCCAGATCGTGGACCTGGTGGAGGGCCTCCAGAACAGGCTTGGAATGGCCATTATCTGGATTACGCATGACCTGGCCTTGGTAGCCGGCCTGGCTCACAAAGTCGCCGTCATGTATGCGGGCCACATCGTGGAAGAGGCGCCGGTAGGTGAGATCTACGGACGCCCGAAGCACCCCTACACTCAGGGGCTTCTTCGCTCCATGCCGAAGCTTTATGGAGCCCGAAGGGAAAGACTCGATTCCATCCAAGGACAGCCTCCGGATTTGAGGAGGCCGTTCCATCACTGTCCCTTCGCCCCCAGGTGTCCGCATGTGGAGGAGCCCTGTCGCGGGAAGAGGCCCGATCTTCAGCCGGTGAGCCCTGGTCACGCCGTCGCCTGTTGGCGGTGGGAGGAACTGGCTGGGGAGTCAAAGCTGGGGGACGCGCCATGATGGGCGCGGATGCCCTCGTCCAAGTCAGGGATCTGGAGGTGCACTTCCCCATCCGGAAGGGACTCCTCAAACGAAAAGTGGGTGCGATCCGAGCAGTGGACGGGGTCACGTTCGAGTTGTTCCGAGGAGAGACGCTGGGTCTAGTGGGGGAAAGCGGATCGGGAAAGTCCACCATCGGTCGGGCCATGCTACATCTTGAACGACCCACTCGGGGGGAAGCCACGTTCCAGGGTTCCCCCCTGACTACAATGAGTGCCGGGGAACTGCGCCGCATCAGGCGGCACATGCAGATGATCTTTCAGGATCCCCATGCTTCCCTGAACCCGCGACTTCCTGTGGGCCGGGCCATCCGGGAGCCTTTGGATATCCATCGTATTGGCGACTCCGAGACCCGAACGAAACGGGTTGAAGAACTCCTTGAGCTGGTGGGAATGGGGCCCCAGGTCGCACGCCGATTCCCCCATGAGTTTTCCGGGGGACAGCTTCAACGCATCGGCATCGCAAGGGCCCTGGCTACCAGCCCGGAGTTCATCGTGGCCGATGAGCCCATTTCGGCCCTGGACGTTTCCATCCAGGCACAGATCGTGAACCTGTTGGGGGATCTGAAAAAGGAACTTGGCCTTACGTATCTCTTTATCGCCCACGATCTCTCCATGGTCCGTCATCTCAGCGACCGGGTGGCGGTCATGTATCTAGGGCGAATCATGGAATTGGGGGAAGCTGACAGCATCTTTGGACATCCTCTGCATCCCTATACCAAGGCCCTCCTTTCCGCCATCCCCATACCCGATCCGGAGAAAGAGGCCCGGCGGAAGCGAGAGCCGCTGCAAGGGGACATTCCGAGCCCGGCCAATCCACCCTCTGGTTGCCGTTTTCGCACACGCTGCCCGTTGGCCACGGAGGCCTGCGCCCTGGAGGATCCCGAGTTCCGTGACCTGGGGGAGAAGGGATCTCCGCACAGCGTGGCCTGTCATCATGCCCAGAACCCGGAGTAGACGGTCCCCGCCCTCCGGCGGCGCACTTTCCCGGACGCCTACTCCCTGTAAGTTGACGACCTCGCAGAACGCCGCCCCGTGATGGGCAGCGGACTACCTGAATCGGGAGGACCCATGAAGAAGCGCATCGCTTTCGCCCTGCTCATCCTGGCTCCGACCCTGTCACCCCGGTTGGGTGGGCAGGAACCGTCACACCCGCAGATCGACCCCACGGCGGCACACTACCCGAGCCACCATTCCATCCGGGTGGGAGATGAGACGGTGGAGTACGATGCCATCGTGGGGAGCCTTATCCTCCGGGACGGGGACGAGAAGGCCACAGCGGAACTCTTCTACACGGCGTACTTCCGCACCGGCACGGCTGACCCGTCCCCCCGACCCATCATGTTCTCCTACAACGGCGGTCCGGGTTCGGCCTCTTTCTGGCTCCATATGGGCATCATGGGCCCGCGGCGGGTGGTTACCCCGGTGGTGGGGCATCAGGCCCCCCCACCCCATACTCTCGAGGACAACCAGTACACCTTGTTGGACAAGACAGACATCGTCATGATCGACCCGGTGGGCACCGGCTTCAGCAGGCCCGTTGGCGACACCCCGGGGTCAGAGTTCTGGGGGATCGACGAGGACGCCGCCTCCCTGACGCAGTTCATTCGCCGCTTCCTTAGCCAGTACCAGCGCTGGAATTCCCCCCGCTACCTCCTGGGGGAAAGCTATGGCACCACCCGATCCGCCGTTTTGGCCCGACACC
>JBDHMC010000030.1:0-11270 GCA_039656355.1 Gemmatimonadota bacterium
CCTCGTTGAACCGGAGATTCGTTTAGGGAGATGATTGTATCGAAGGTCTCGGCCCCGGTGTTGTCGACGGTGATCCCCCCTGTGGTGGAGGTGCTGATTCGAATTTTCTCCTCGTCCTGCCGGGAAAGATCCGGCGAGATGGGAACAAGATCGTCACCCCGGTTCGTGGATTTCAGGACTCTGTTTGAACCGGCGTACACCACGTCCGGATCATGGGCGGAGAGGAAAAAGGGTGTGTTCCAGTTGAACCGAAGCTGGAGACTGGCTGAGTCGGCTGTGGCCTGCTCAGTGAGGGTTGCGATCCTAGCCGCATGCTGACTAGGCATGGGTTGTGTGCTGTCGGGCCAGAGGAGGGCGATGGAGTCCTGGATCTCCCGGTAGGAGTCACGCCAGTTCGGTCTTCCAAAAGATTCCCGCTCCCCCGTGGCCAAATTGGAGCGACCCATGTTCCCGCCCTGGGACTCCGAGTAGACGATGTTGGGGTCACGGGGGTCCTGCTGGGTCACAAATCCGTCCCCGCCGCTCACCATGAACCAGTCATGGTTGGTGATGGTTCCCCTGGATTTCCGGCTGGGTCCGCACCAGGTGTAATTGTCCTGAAGGCCTCCGCAGACATTATACGGCATGTTCATGTCGTAGCTGACCGCGTAGAACTGACCGATGGGGAAGTGGTTGGGGAAGGTGAAATTCCCTCCCTGGTCGAAGCTAACGGCGATTCCGCCATCGTTCCCAAGAACGATACGCTCTGGGTCATAGGGATCGATCCAGATGGCGTGGTAGTCCACATGTACCGCCTGGCCAGCCGTCGCCGCTGTCCGGCCTCCATCCGTAGTGAAGCGGAGAGACGAGAAATACACCCGGTCCGGGTCCATGGGGTCCACCCGGACTTCCGAGTAGTAGAAGGGGCGGGAGTTGAAGGTGTTCATCTGCTCCCATGTCTCACCCCCGTCCTGGGAGCGGTACAGACCGGATTGGGGTTCGGTTCCCCCATCCTCCGTCTCGAGGGGCGACGCCTCAACCATGAGGTACATGACCTGGGGATAGCTGGGCGCAAAGGCAACGGTGAGCCGGCCAAACTCGGTCTCCGGAAGGCCGCCTCCTTCTACCTTTTCCCAATTCTCACCCCCATCGGTGCTTTTCCATAGAGCACTTCCGGGGCCGCCGCTCTGGAGGTAGTAGGGGCCCCGGTCCCGTTCCCAACTGGTGGCGAAGATGATGTCGGGGTCTTTGGGGTGGATAGCCACGTCCACGAAGCCGGCTTTGTCGCTGACGAAGTTCACGAGCTCCCAGGTGTCCCCACCATCGGTGGTCTTGTAGAGGCCTCGCTCCGGGTTCGATCTCCAGAGGGCTCCCAGGGCGGCCACCCAAACGATATCGGGGTTGTCGGGGTGTACTACGATGCGTCCGATGTGCTCCGTGGCCTCGAGACCCTTCAGCTCCCACGTCAGGCCACCGTCCATGGACTTGTAGATCCCTCCCCCCGGCGAGATGGAATTCCGGGAATCCTCTTCTCCCGTCCCAACCCAGATCTGCATGGTGTCGCTGGGCGCGATGGCGAGGTCTCCCAACGCGGCGACCCGTTCATTCTGAAAAAGAGGACGGAACGTGGTCCCGTTGTTCGTGGTCTTCCAAATACCTCCGGCCGCGGCTGCGACGTAGAAGGTTTTGGAGGGGCTGGGGATCCCCTCGACGTCGGTGACCCGCCCGGACATATTAGCCGGCCCGATGGACCGCCACTGGAAGCCTTCGAGCCAGGTGTCATCCAGGCGAGGCCCGTTCTGGGCCAGGGCTGGTGTGGCCAGGCTCAAAGCCAGGGCCGCGAGAAGAATGGACCGAGGTCGGATTCTCATGGTGTGTCTTCCTTCGATGCCTAGGGGCGGTGCCGGGGTGCCCGGGATCCTGTGAAAAGACTGGGTGATGCGGATCCGCCCGGGTTCCTGAAGGGCCCGGGCAACATAATCCCGGCGCGGCGTGCCCTCAAGGAAGGGCGGGGGCCGGTCCCCAAAGGACCGGCCCCCGGTTGTCTGCCCCAGGGTGGGCAGGGGAGGGGTGAGTGTTACATCACCATGGCCTACGCTTCTTCACTCCGCGATTATCGTCCCGAGGGCCGTAGCGAGCACGATCCCAGTTCCCGTAGCGGACACGCTCCGGAGGCCCGGTCAAGAAGAGGTCGTCGATGGATCCGTCGTTCCAGTGGTCGTGTAACTCCGCCACCGGGACGCGATCCACGGTCACTTCAAGAACGCTCGTATTCCTGTCGGCCCGAAACCAGCGGCCCAGGGTTCTCCCTCGGATACCCATCCTCCTCGCGTGCCGTTCGATGTCTTTCACCGTTTCCTTCCCCAGGAGATACCGCAGGTCTTGCCTATCAAGGGTCCCCTGGCGAAAGAAGGGCTGCCGGGACTCTACCCTTATCCGGACAGGCCCCCAGTCGGCTGCGACCCATCCCCGGGCCGTCGGACCGTGAGGGCTGACGCGGACAGGTAGGCGACCGATGGCTACGCCGACTCCGATCCGGCCATTCCGGTACTCCACGCGACCGGTGGTCTGAGCGGCTACGGAATCGGCGGCAGCGAAAAGAAGCGCCAGTGCCATTCCAACCATGTACCTGTTCATCATCCACCCCTTTCTTCTACGAGGTCCCGCCACCGATTCCTCGGGTGGTGGGCCGGGCTCATATCGGAGCCCGTCTCAGCCACAAGAGAAGCAGCGGTCATGCCAGGGGCAGGACCGGTGGCCCCAACCCCAGCCCTCCCATCTGTTTGTGAGTTTTGGAAAAGGGATTTAGGGGTGTGATAAAGCCTGAAAAATCAGAAAAAGTGTCCCCCAGAGAGGACAACCAGCGAGTCAGTCCGGAGCTTTGGCCGATGCAGGCCGAGGGTCAGTCCGGAGCCCTGGCGAGTGCAGGTCGAGAGAGTTCTTGAGTGGTCTTGTTGGGCCAGGCTCTAGGGGAGCCCGAGTATCCTCTTTGCATTTCCTCCGAAGACCTTCGCCTCGTCCTCTGGGGTAAGGCCCAAGCCTCGGATGCTTTCCTTCATCTTCTCCAGGCTGCCAATGAGGTGTGGGTAGTCGCTTCCTGCCAGGATTTGATCCACACCCACGAGGTCGATAGTCAACCGCAGGGCATTCAGGTCGAAGTTCACTGTGTCATAGAAGAAGTGCTTGAGGTACTCCGACGGCGGCTTGGAAATGTGCTTCCGTGAGACTTCGTAGGCGTAGAAGCAACGGTCCAATCTCTCCATCAAGAAGGGGATCGTCCCGCCCAGGTGGCCCAAAGCCCATTTGATCTTGGGATACCGCTCCGGCACTCCAGCCAGCACCAGATGAGTGGCGGCCAGGGTGGTATCGAAGAGGAAGCCCACCATGGGCATGAGCATGAACTCGGTCATGGCCTCCACCCCGAGGGGATAGGTGGGGTGGATGTAGATGACCGCTTCGTGTTCGTTGGCCACCTCGAACACTGGCCAGAACCGCTCATCGGCCAGAGGTACGCCATTCACGTTGCCAAAGGGCATGAACCCCCTGAACCCAAGCTGAGTGAGAGCCCGCTCGGCTTCCTCAATGGCCGCGTCGGGGTTGGTCAGGGGTAGATGGGCCAAGGAGGTGAACCGGTCCCCCCTCTCATGAACGATCTTTGCCAGCGCATCGTTGACCAAGGAGGCCAGGTGGGCGGCCCTGTCCGGCGGTTCGATGTAGGTACCCGGGGCCGTGAAGGTTATGACCTGCATGTCCACACCGGCTTCATCCAGGACTCGGGTCCGGTACTCGATATCTCGGTGTCCCGGAACCGCCACGTTGTAATCGCCCGGGGAGTGAAGGACCGGATTCCCTTCGGCGTCGTCAGTCACGGTGAACTCGCTTGGACCGCCCCGAACGGCTTCGATAAACTCCGGTGGATAGAAGTGATTGTGAAAATCGATGATCATCCGGTCTTCTCCTTTATGTATCCTTTGCGGGCCCAGGCATAATAGACTGGGACCCCCAGGAGGACGAACCCAAGACCCCATGCGCTCTCAACGGGGTCGGTGATAAGCTGGTTTACCACGATGGCGAAGGCAGAGATCGCAAAAATCACCGGGGTCAGAGGATACCCCCAGACCGAGTAGGCTCTCTTCAACTCCGCCCGTCTTCGGAAGATGAAAAGCCCCACCGCCATGAGCCCGAAGAAAATCCATTCCGTGTAAATCGCCCGGGTGAAGAGGGCCCGGTAGGTCCCGGTGAGGACTAGAACGCTGGCCCAGATTCCTTGGAGCCAGAGAGCACGGTGGGGCGTGCCCCGGGTGGGATGGACCGCTCCAACCCATCGAAAAAGGAGGCCGTCCCGTGCCATGGCGAAGTACACACGGGGGCCCGCCAAGATGATGCCGGAGATGGCGCCGAAAGTGGAAAAGACCACCAGACCCGACATGAAGATGCCGCCGTGTCCCACCACGGCATCCGCTGCATCCGCTGCAACCCGCTCGGAACTGATGACGGTTTCCAGGGGAAGGACGTAGAAGTAGACAGCGTTCAGAGCGATGTAACAAACCGTGACGATAAGCACCCCCACGGTCAGCGCCTTGGGGATGGTGGTGCGAGAGTTCCTGGTCTCTTCGGAATTGTACGCCACCATGTGCCACCCGCCGAATGCGAACAGCCCTGCCACCAGGGCGATGAGGAAGTCCTGGATAGAGGCGCCGCCCATCAGACCGGTAGTCGTCGCGTCCTGGAGGTTGACGGCGGCCAAGTCCGTGATGGCGGCGGCGGTTATGCCCGAGTCGGCTGGTGTCCCCAGAACAAACCCCACCCCGATCATGAGAAGGATGGCCAGGACCTTTGCGGCCGTGAAGGCGGTTTGGAGATTGCTTCCCTGCTTGACCCCCAGGAAATTCACCCATGATAGGAAGAGGATGGCTCCTACCGCGACAAACTTGATTCCTAGATCATCCAGGGGAACGAAGTACGCCAGGTAACGGGCAAACACCGTGGCGATGGCGGCAATGATTCCCGTGTGCATGGTCCAGAACATGGCCCACCCCCACAAGAATCCGATGAGCGGCGAGAAGGCCTCCCGGAGGTATACGTAAACCCCTCCACTTTCGACAAATATCGAGGCCAATTCAGCGACCACGAGGGCCCCGAAAAACGTCAGGATTCCCGCGACCAACCAGACCAAGGCCGCTCCGGCCATGGTGGGGACGGGGACGGCGATTTCCGAAGCCTGAACGAAGATGGATGCGCCGATGATGGTTCCCACCACCATGGCCGTGGCATGGTGGAGGCGAATGTCCTTCCTCAGACGACCCTCGGAAGAGGAGCCCATATGATCGGACCTCCAGGTTTCGGTGGCCCAGGTGGCGGGAGGTGCGGGAGGTGCGGGAGATATGGGAGGACTCCCGTCAGTCTGGGAAGGGCATAGTATCGGCCGACGGCTCGGGGGGCGACCTCGGGGGGCAGCTTCGAGGCGCGGCCTGGGACGGATAAATCGTGGGCGTCCCCATGGCCCGCGTCCCGTTCAGGGGCTACTCTTTCGAACTATACGATCCCCTCTCCTGGGAGGCTTCCATGCGTCGTCTTTTCCTGCTTCTCATTCTCCCCCTCGCGCTGACTCTGGCGTCTGCACCGGCCCTTGATCTCAACGCCCAAACCGAGCCCCTCCGACCCGTTAGTGTTGGTTCTCCAATGCCCGACTTCACATTGCCGGTGTTCCAGGGTGGTGAGGTTACACTTTCCGACCTCAGGGGAAAGAACGTAATGTTGGTTTTTCCCAGAGGGCTGTCTCAGCCCGGCAGTTGGTGCCATATCTGCCCGTACCAGCATGCCGAGTTGGTGGAGTACGAGGCCCAGACCAACTGGCAATCAAGGGCGAACCTTGAGATTGTCTACGTCCTCCCGTACGGCAAGGAGATGGTGGGAGAGTGGCTCGACGCGTATCCCCAGCTCCTTCAGGACAACGAAAACGCGAAAAATCCTCCGGACCTGGCGAGTCTGGACGAGGCTGGCCGGGCTCGAGCGGAAAGGTCGCGGCAGATCTATCCGAAGACCTTCTCCGCAACCCAGGGGCAGGTGCCGAACCCCTTTCCCATCCTGGTGGATGCCGATCGAACTGTCTCCGAAGGTCTGGGCTTTTTCACGACGGACTGGAGCGGGAGCAACGCTGAGCAGAACGTCCCCACCATTCTCATCATCGACCCCGAGGGGACTCTCCAGTTCAAGTACATGAGCCAAAACACCGTGGACCGGCCGCCCCTCGAATACCTGGTTCAGGTGGTGGATGTCCTGAATGGCATGGGGGGCTGAGGAGGAAAAAGATTAGGGGACGTACCGAGGCCCGGGGTTGGGAATACTCCGGGCCTCTTTATGCATGGTTGGGCGTTCCACCGATCTCCATTGCGGGCTCAATACAACCCTCCCGACTTTTCAGGTCACTCAATCATTGAACAGCGCTGAAGCGGATTCCGGACCACCATCGAGGCAGATGACCGAACAGTTTAGCGATCGAGAGCTGGCCGACCTGGTGATCCACCAGGGTGACGAAGATGCCTTTCGGAGCCTCTATCGGCGACACACGCCGGCCGTCTACCAGTTCGTCCTCCGGTTGGTGGGAGGAAATGTCCAGGAAGCCGAGGATGTGATCCAGGAAACCTGGATGAGAGCAGCCCGGGGCCTCGAGGGTTTCAGATGGAAATCGGCCCTCAGGAGTTGGCTGACGGGGATTGCCCTGAATCGGGTCCGCGAAACAGCCCGAAAGAAGAAGAGGTCGTTGGTGGAGGTGGAGGGGGAGTGGGAGATACCTGCGGTCGCCACCGATCCGGGGCAGCGGATCGACCTGGACCGGGCCTTGGAGCTCCTACCCCCTGGCTTCAGAACGGTGTTGGTCCTTCACGACGTGGAGGGATTCACCCATCAGGAAATCGGAGGCCAGTTAGGTATCACCGACGGAACCTCAAAAAGCCAACTCCACGGTGCCCGTAAGGCCATGAGACGACTTCTTTCAGCAGGATTGGAGATGGCTTGAGATGGAAGACAGAGACGATAGGGCGGATACCATGGACGATCACGATTTGACCCCGGAGGAGAAGATGGCCTTCCAGCGTCTCCCAAGAGAGGCAGGGCCCTCTCGCATCCTGGAAGAGCGGGTTACGAAGGCTCTCCGGGAGGAAGGGATCCTGGGGGCCGGCAAGGCCCTGGATTCCGGGACGGGGCGGGTAGGCCGTTTGTATCGGCCCTGGATGGCTGTGGCGTCCATGGCCGCATCCTTGGTTCTTTTCGCATCGGGTGTGGTTCTGGGTCAGTGGATGGGGTCTGAGAGTACCACCCAGGCCTTCCTACAGGTGCGGGAACAGGATGCCGCTCAACTCGCCCTCAGCATTCAGGAAGCCGGCTCGGCCTATGTCTCGGCCCTGGCGGCGCTGAGTGAACTCCGGATTGCCGGCTTGGGAGAAGAAGGGGTTGGGCCTGGGGCCTTTCAGGCTGGGATCGACCTTCGGCAGGGGAGGGAAGTAGCTCTGGGGGCCCTCTATGGGGCCGCCAACGAATTGGCGCGACTGAGCCCGGACGACGCCGATGTCCTCCGGGTGCTGCAAATACTCGAGGAGCGTCGGGGGCGGGAAGAAGGGTGGGGTGGAGGCGATCGGAACGTGGTGTGGTTTTAACCCACCAGAAAAAGGAGTACGGATGATGAAGGGGATGAGAAAGTGGGCGGTAGCCAACCTAGCGGTCGTGTCCAGCATACTCCTGTTGACGAGTGAGCCGGGGGCCTCCCAGGTGACGGTCGGTGAGCCGCTCGCCTGCCCGTCCGGCCTGGAGGAGGGTGATCTGGGGATTTCAGGTCTAGACTGTGTCGGGGAATGTACTCTTACCATCAGAGACGAGGGGCGGGAACGGTCCTGGTTCTTCAGTACCGAACCGAGGATTCTCGGTGTGAGTCGGGGTGGGCCGGCGGATGGAGTTCTCGAAGCGGGGGACTACCTGGTGGCTATCGACGGAATTCCCATCACTTCGACGGAGGGTGGAAAGCGTTTTGCCAGCGTCCAGTCCGGCGAGAGGGTTTCCCTCAGATACCGCCGGGATGGGCGGGTTCGGGATGCCAGAATCCGGGTGGAGTCTCGATGTCGAGAAATGCCTGACGTGGCTGGGGGAGTCTCGAGGGTCCCGCTGCCGGCGCTGGAGCCCGATGCGCCCAGGGTGGCAGTTGGAGTCGCCGTGGCGCCAAGGGTCCGGGTGGCGCCGACCAGGCGAGTCACGGCTGTGGCCGTGGGCGTGGAGCCAGTTCCCCCCATTTCCAGGCGGGCCACGAGAGGGATCCTGGCCGGGAGGTCCCCCACTGGACACCTGGGAATCGGCTTTTCCTGCACCGTGTGCGGAACGCAGACCGATGAGGAGACAGGGGAGGACGTTTGGTTCTTCTCCGGACCCTTGGAGGTCACGGCGGTGAATGTGGGCGGCCCGGCTGAGGAAGCAGGCATCCAGCGGGGGGACCTCATCAAGGCTATTGATGGCCATGCCATCGATACCGACGAAGGTGGAGTGGCCTTCACCCGCCTTACACCGGGGAAGAGAGTCCGCCTGACGGTGGTGAAGCGGAACGGGGCGGAGGTCGAGGTCAGCCTGGTTCCCGAAGAGGTGGTGACGGCTGGTGTGGTCAGTGGTCGAAGCGGCAGAGCGGATGTGACGTCTCCGAGGGCGGTGGGTGTCACCGCCCGCGCGGTCGAACCGACACGCCGAGCTGGTGAGGCTCCTCCCGTACCTCCAACTGCTCCCGAACGCGTCGACGTCCCTGCACCCACCGCAATGGTCAATGCTCCCGAAGGCATGCAACTCCGGTATTCGGGTACGGTTGCCGGAGTGGAGGTTGAGGTCAGGGGGAATCCGGTCATGGTCTCGGAGATGGAGGGCACGCGAACCCTCTACATCAACGCCGACGGCCTCTGGATTCGGATTACCGTACTCCGAGAGAGGGAGTGATTCGTTAGAGAGACGGTAGGGCTGGGCGGGGCCGCCAAGGTGGTCCCGCCCTTTTTTTTATTCCTTCACCAACCGGTACATCCTGATGTGCTCCACATCCAGATCGTCACGCCATTGGCCCAGCAAATAATCCGACCCCACTTCGAAGATGCGGAATCTCGGCGGCGTCTCCACGACGCCAAGGTAAACTCCCTCAGGGTCGAATACCTTCCAGCGGGGTTGGTCGTCCCTGGGCTTTCGATACTCACCGACCCAAAGGTTTCCCTCCGAATCTGCCTTAAGGTCTCCATAGGCCGGCATGGCCGAGGGGAAGGGCATATGCTCATACATGGTTTCGTGAATCTGGCGTCGCTCTGGACGGGCTCTCTCAAGACGGTCGGATATGTACCGATCTATGTCAGCCTGAGTGACCGGGAGGTTGTCCTGGTCCAGCCGTACCAGTCGAAGCAGGTGGCCTCCCTTGTCCCGATACTCGATCTCGTACCGATCCGAGCTTCCGTAGTAGAATCCTGAGCCGGAGATGGCGGCGTATCCGAACTTTCCGAACACCAAACCTCCGCCGACCCAGTTCTCTCCGTCCGTGGTCTCGTAGGATTCTCCCCCGGGGTAGGCGCCCAGCGTCTCGACTGTTCCCCCCTCGGGGTTGATGAGGTAGTAGACGGCGCTATCTCGCTTCGCGCCTGGGACGGATGCCCCGGAGGTGGCGAACATGTCCGTGACCAGAAGCAAATCCCCATCCGGAAATGGCTCCACTACAACCGGGAACCCGCCTGCCGTAGTGAGGACGGTGAATTCGAAGGACCGGGCGAAATCGCCGTGGGGATCCAGGACCGAGAGCCTTCGGTTACGCCAGTCGTACGCAATGAGGGAGTCCCCCGTGGTTTTCCGAAGGAAGAAGATGTCTTCGAACTCCCCCGGCCCGCCTCCCTTCCCTCCGGTCACATTCAGGAATTCCCCTGCCGCGTCGAAGAATCTGATTTCCTCAGAGCCGCCGTCCCCCACGGCAAGGCGTCCATCCGACATACGCACCGCACCGGCGAGGTCGAAAAACTGATACGTCAGCTCTCCGTCCATGACGCCGATATCGAGTATGGGCTCCGGGGAAAGGTGCCACCCTTCGACTTCGGCCCATTGCGGAGTCGTGTTCTCCACGATGGTGACGCCGGCGCTGTCTCGGACGGTGGGCCCGGCCTGGCTTGTTTCCCCGGTACACCCGGGAACGAGGGAGAGCGAAACCAGGAAGATCAGACCGGGTCGAGGCCGGAAACGGCCCCAGAACGGATCGGATAAAGGTCCTGTGGGCGCCTGTGTGGTCAACATGGAAGGATCGGCTCCGGCTGCCGGGACGAATCGAAAGGTCCCCCCTTGGATGGTGGGTGGGCCTCCGAATGTTGCATGGGGTAGGTTTCCCGGCTACTCCCTCTTGGCTATTCCCCCTTCAGTATGTCGACCGGGTTGAAGCGGGCCGCCCGACGCGCTGGGAGGTAGCTTGCGGCGAAGGTGGCCCCAACCAGTAGAACACCGGCTGCGCCAAGGGTAGCCGGATCCCAGGGCTCGACGCCGAAGAGCTGACTTTCCATGACCCGACCGAGTCCAAGGGCCAGAAAGATCCCGGCCCCCAGGCCCAGACCCGCCATGAAGAGCCCTCTACCAAGAACGGTTTTCACCACCTCCCTGCGTTCAGCCCCCAGGGCGAGCTGGATGCCGATCTCCCTGGACCGGAGTTGGACGAGGTAAGCCAGCACGCCGTACACGCCAAAGGTGGCCAGGAGGGCGGCGAGGCCGGCTAGGCTTCCAAGAAGGATTACGGAAAATCGGGCGGCAACCATGGCTGTTGATCCTTCGATGATGCCGGAAAGGGCCCGATAGGAGGACGTGCCCTCTGCGTCCAGTTCTTCCCTCATCTGCTGAAAGGCGGGGGCCAACGCCATGGGGTCCGCTGTGGTGCGGATGACCCAGTTGTCCATGAAGCTCGGAGCTTGAGCAAACGGGACATAGGCCATGGACATAGCGCTGAAATCGAGTCGGTATCGTACGTCCCCTACCACCCCAACCACGGTTCTCCAGATGGAATCACCGGGGGCGTTGAGCCGGACCCGGAGACCCAAAGGAGACCCGCCGGGTGCCATATCGGCGGCCAATGCCTCACTTACCACTACCACAGGCTCCGAGTCGGGTGTGTCATCCAGGGAGAGGCCCCGCCCAGCCAACAGCGGGATCTCCATGGTGGCGAAGTAGGAGGGAGTGACCGTTGGAAGATGAAGGATCCCGTCCCACTCCCCTTCAGTGGTCTCCAAGGTGACGGGTGGCGCCGACCACCCACC
>JBDHMC010000031.1:0-11220 GCA_039656355.1 Gemmatimonadota bacterium
CTCCAAGATTCCCTGGGCCGTTTCCACCGGTTGGAGGGGATGCAGCGCAGTGAACTTGGGGGAGGTCGCGAACTGTTCATTGATCTTCGGGCTGTACTTCATGGTGCAGGTGCCCTGCCCGATGTCCACGTTCAGGTCCGCACCCAGGTTCTCCTGGGAGAGTCGCAGGTAGTGCTTCAGGACCTGCATCTGGCCCAACTCCGGTAGGGCCGGCGGTTCCATCCGGATCATGTTGGAAGGGAGAGTGGATAGGCCGTCGCCTACTTCCGCCTCGATAGCGGCATCGGCTTTCGGCATCAGAACACCCCGCTCACCCGGCTGGCTGAGTTCGAAAATGATGGGTTCGTCCCACTTCGCCTGGTGGAACTTCCTGAGCTTCGTATTTAGATCCATTCCCATGGTTCGTCTTCCCTATTCTCACCGTTCCGGATGTGTAGATCGTTACGCGTGAAGAGCTTCTTCCAGGGCCTTAGCCAGTTTGTCGATATCCTCTTTCTTATGGATTTCGGTCACGCAGATCAGCGCAGCGCTTCCCAGATCAGGGAAGGATGCCGAGAGATCGAGTCCGCCAAAGATCCCCTCCTTCAGGAGAGCTTCATTGATACTTTGGACCGACTTTCCGGATGGACTGTAGTCGACGACGAACTCCTTGAAGGCGTGGGCCCCGGGGAAGGGAAACCGAACCCCGTCGATCCTGTCGATCTTCTTTCGGGCATAGAGGGAATTCTGGAGGATGGTTTGCCCGATGTCCTTCATTCCCTGCGGCCCCGCCAAGGCGAGATATACTCCGGCGGTAATGCCCCAGAGAGCCGTGGCTGTGCCTATGAACTCCTTGGAGTTCTCCCGGTCGGCAAAGGAGGTGCGGTCGAAGGTGACATCCCCGAACCCGTACTCCCCGGGTTCGCTCGTCGATTCAATACCGAATAGCCGAGAGGGGTATTCCATGACGAACCGTTCTTCGTCACGGGTGGCGATGTATCCGGCTTGGCCGCCTCCGAACTGCATGTGGAGACCCAAGGGTTGGATGTCGCCACAGACGATATCGGCCCCGTACTGGCTGGGCGGTGTCAGAATCCCAAGGGAAATGGGATCCGCTCCAACCACAGCAAGTGCTCCGGAATCGTGGGCCATCTTTGATATGGAATCGCCCCGATCGTCGATACAGCCGAGGTAGGAGGGATTCTCGAAGTAGACGCAAGCCACCGAGTCGTTCAGGTTGGCCCCGAGATCCTCCAGGTCCAGTCGCCCCGTATCGGGACAATGCCCGACCAGCGTGATCTTCACGATTCCCTGGCAGTAGTTTCGGATAGCGGAAAGACGTTCGGGGGCGATGGTGTCCGCCACGAGAGCCTCCCCGCGGCCGGTGATCCTCGCGGCCATTCGGATGGAGGTGGAGGCCGCCTGCAGCCAGTCGTAGGTAGGTACGTTCACAACGTCCATGTCCAGGAGCTCAGCCATCATGCTTTCATATTCGAAGAGCGACTGGAACCGGCCGTGGTCCTCGAAGGGTTCTCCGGCGTAACCGGTCAGGAACTCAGACCTGCTCTGAACCTCATCGCAGACGGCTGGCACATAGTGTTGCCAGCACCCCCCTCCCAGGAAGCTGAGATGTTCTTCACAGGTCTGGTTCTTGGAGAGGAGCTTGTCGACGTGCCGTTTGAGATCGCTCTCCGCCACCAACGGTTCGGGAAGGTTCATGTCTCCCGGGAGCCTCAGCTCGGCCGGGATGTCCTGAAAAAGCTCCTCGATGGAGGCTGCCCCTATTTCCGCCAACATCTCCCGTTGAACTTCGGGGACGGAATTCGGAATGTAGGGGTGCACCCTTTCCTGATCCTTCGACATTTCCTGTCCTTTCTAGGCTAATCCACCACCGTCCACCACGAGAGAAGCCCCCGTTACCCAGGTGGACATGTCGCATGCAAAAAAGAGGACCGCGTTGGCCACATCGGTGGGAGTACCCACCCTGCTGATGGGGCGATCAGCCGCCTCCCGCATGAATTCTTCCGGGTTTTCCCCCAGCTGTTCGCATTCACTTCTGAGCATAGGGGTGTCGATGTCACCAGGGCAGACGCAGTTGACACGGATGTTGTGTTGGCCGTGATCGATGGCCATGGCTCGGGTGAGATTCAGTACGCCACCCTTGGCGGCGCAGTAGGAAACGGCATCCGGTCCGCCCTTTAGAGACCATCCGGATCCCGTATTGATGATGCTTCCGCCACCTCCGGCGATCATATGGGGGATGACATGACGGGAGAGGAGGTAGGTGCCCTTCAGGAGCACGTTCAAGGCCAGGTCCCACTCCTCCTCCGCCAGTTCCACCGTGTTCTTTCTGATGGCCACCCCGGCGTTGTTGAAGAGAATGTCGATCTTCCCAAGATTTGAGATGATCTGCTCGGCCACTTGCCTACAATCGGCGTCTGAAGTCACGTCGCAGTGGAAATAGGAGGCGTGCAGACCACGTTTCTCCAGACTGCTCAATGCCTTCCGGCCCCCCTCGTCATCGATGTCCAGAAGGGCCACACGAGCCCCAGCTTCCGCCAGGCGTGACGCGACACCCAAGCCGATGCCCGAGGCGCCACCGGTGATCACCGCGACCCTCCCCTGAAGAGAGGTGAGGTCGATGATGGTCTGCTGCGTATCCATTGCTAATCGCGCCCCTTGTTTGGGAGTGCGGGGGATACTAATGCCTGGCCGTCTCGACTGTCTACATTGGATCCGGGGCATCCAGTCAGAGGTCTGGCCGAACTCACCTCCAGGGGTAAAGGATGGGCCTGCGCGAAGACTCCACGCGACCTAAGTTCAAGTCCAACGACTCATCCACATCTCTATCTTCAGGAGTTCCACCATGGGAGAAACCTCTTCCACCGGGCCTAGCCCCAAGTCCGAAGACCCTTCTGGAAAGGAAACGCCCTCCTCACTGACGCGACGCCAGTTCTTGGGAACCGGGGCGGCAGCGGGTGGTGCGCTGATGCTGGGGGGCGTCGAAGGATGCTCGGAGCCGGAGGGGGCTGGAAGCGGAGGGGCCGGTGCACTCGGGCCCGGGCAACCCTGGCCCGTTTCCTCTTTCGAGCTGGAGGATGTGTCCATCACAGGCCTTCATGCGGGGATGGTGTCGGGTCGGTGGACCTCACGAGAAATCACCCAGGCGTACCTTGACCGTATCGAGGAGATCGACCGCCAGGGCCCAACCCTCCGGAGCATCATCGAAACCAACCCCGATGCCTTGGAGATCGCGGGGGCTCTGGACCAGGAGATGGCTGAGGGACAGGTGCGGGGGCCCCTACACGGGGTCCCCATCATCCTGAAGGACAACATCGCCACCCACGACCGGATGACAACCACGGCAGGGTCCTATGCCCTGGAGGGGTCCATCCCCCCAGTGGATTCCGGGGTCGCTCGGAAGCTTCGGGAGGCGGGGGCGGTTCTGCTCGGGAAAGCTAACCTGAGCGAGTGGGCGAACTTCCGATCCTCACGCTCCTCCTCAGGGTGGAGTGGGCGGGGTGGCCAGTGCCGAAATCCGTATGTGTTGGACCGGAATCCTTGTGGATCCAGCTCGGGGTCCGGAGCAGCGGCCTCGGCCAGCTTTTGCGGAGCGGCCATCGGGACTGAGACAAACGGGTCCATTGTTTGTCCCTCCAACGCCAACGGTGTTGTGGGAATCAAGCCCACGGTAGGGCTGGTGAGTCGGAGTCGTATTATCCCCATTTCTCATACCCAGGACACGGCGGGTCCCATGGCCCGAACCGTGAGGGATGCCGCGTTGGTGCTGGGGGCTTTGACGGGATTGGACCCAGAGGACTCCGCAACCGCGGCCGGGGCCGAACGGGCGGAGACGGACTACACCCCGTACCTGGATCCCGAGGGGCTCCGTGATGCCCGCATCGGGGTGGCGACACAGTATTCCGAGGGCCACGAGGTGGTTGAGGCCATGTTCGCGGAAGCCCTGGATGTGATGAGGGGTGCAGGAGCCACCGTAGTGGAGATTCCGGAGGTCGAGGGTTGGCGGCGGATGGGCGGCCCGTCTGGGAGGCTCATGCGCTACGAGTTCAAAGAGGACCTGAATGCCTATCTGGCCGGCCTGGGGGCGGATGCTCCGGTGAAGAGCCTCGAGGAGATCATCACCTTCAACGAAGCCCATGCAGAGCAGGAGCTCCCCTACTTTCAGCAGGAGATCATGCATCAGGCCCAGGCGCTGGGGCCCCTTTCCGAGTCGGGTTACCAGGAAGCTCTGGCGGAGGCCATGCGCCTCTCGAGAGATGAGGGCATCGACTTGGTGATGGGCGAGCACAGGTTGGATGCCATCGTAGCCCCAACCGGGAGCCCTGCCTGGACCACGGATCTGATAAATGGGGACCGATACCACATGGGGAGCTCCAGCCCGGCTGCCATCTCGGGTTACCCCAACATCACAGTTCCCATGGGCTTCTTCTCGGAACTCCCTGTGAACATCAGCATTTGGGGAAGGGCCTGGACCGAGCCGGAGTTGCTGCGCATCGCCTTCGCCTACGAACAGCTGACCCAACACAGGCGGGCGCCAACGTTTATCCCGACCCTCGACCTGTAACGCCGAGGCCGGGAGGGGTTTCGTTCCGACCTGGACCGGCATGGCTTTGGGTGGGGCGGATCCTTGGCGGATCCGCCCCATTTTGCGCTATTCGAACCGAATGGCCACCACCGGATCCACCTTGGAGGCCCGCCGTGCCGGAACGTAACTGGCGAGCAGGGCCACCGCTGTCAGGGAGATGGCCACGGCGCCGAAGGTCAGGGGATCGATGGGGTCCACGCCATAGAGGAGGGCTTCCATCAGCCGCGTTAGGCCCAGGGCGGCGCCGAGTCCAACAGTTACTCCGACACCCGCGAGGACCAGTCCCTGCCTCAGGACCATCCGCCTTACGTCGCCGGCTTCGGCACCAAGGGCCAAGCGCACACCCAGCTCCCGGGTCCTCTGGCTCACCACATAACTGATGACGCCGTAGATGCCGATGGCGCCGAGGATGAGGGCCACGGCGGCGGCGATTCCCAACATGATGAGAGAGAAGGAGGTGCGGGCCATGGAACCGGAAAGATCCTCCTCCATCGTCCGAACGTTGGCGAGGGGAAGATTCGGGTTCACGGCCCAGATGGCTTCCCTGACCTCCGTCAACAGGTCAGCTGTTCCCACACGAGGACTCCGGATCACGTAGACCATGGACCGGCGGACCTCGACTGCCTCACTCTCCCCGGGAAGGCCTGACCACATATTCCGCTGCATCATGGGCCAGTAGATGGTGGCGGGGGCATCCTGATCCAATCCATCGTCCCGGATATCCCCTACGACGCCGACGATCTCATTCCATCGGCCTTCCGAGATTCCAGTGCTGATTTGTTTGCCCAGGGCATCAGCGGGTGAAGCCCAGTACTCCCGGGCGAAATTCTCCGAAACCATGACGGCCTGATTCAGGTCGTACGAGTCCCTGAGGTCCAGGGATCTTCCCGCCACCAAGTGGATATGCATGGCGTCGAGATAGTCTTCTCCCACCCAGTTGAATCGACGGATAGGAGGAAGCTGCCCCTCCTGGATCGGGAATCCCTCCACGAAGACCGGGTCGTTGGAGTTCCATCCATCCATGGCTGTCGACTGGGCGAAGCCGACCGTCTCCACGCCGGGAATCCCTTCCAATCGCTGTGCGAGAAGTGCGTGGGTCCGGGTGACCTCCACTACGTCCTCGACCTCGGCTGATGGGATGCTCAACCGTACCAAGAGCACCCCCTCCGGGTTACTGAATCCCGGGTCCACATTTCGGAGGGCCTGGAAGCTCCGGATCATGAGACCGGAACCCACCAGGAGGAGAAGCGCCAGCGCCATCTGGGCCACCACCAAAACGTTTCGCGCCCGATGTTTGTCCCTCCCGGCGCTTCCACCGCGGCCCCCCTCCTTAAGGGCATTCACCAGGCCGCCTCCCCGATACTTCAGGACCGGGAACATCCCAAAGAAGGCTCCGGCGAGGAGGGATATGACCAGAGTGAAAAGGAGAACCTCCCAGTTCAGCGACACCTCAGCCAGGCGCGGGAGTTCCGCCGGGCCAAGTGTCGTAAGGAGCTTCAACCCAGCGAAGGCCAGTCCAACGCCACCCAACCCACCCAGGAATCCCAGGAGCAAACTCTCCTTCAGGAACTCTCGTGCGATGCGGGGTTGACCCGCCCCCATGGCGGTCCGAACCGCCATCTCCCTCTCCCGGCCCTCGGCCCTGACCAGGAAGAGGTTCGCCACGTTGGCGCATGCTATGAGGAGGATCATCCCCACCGTCCCCAGAAGAACCCAGAGAACCTCACCCACGTCGCCGACCACGTCCCTCTTCAGGGGTCTGATGGCGGCGTCGAACTGGGAGCTTTCCAAGATGTCCATGGTGATTCCGCCGGGGTACGTCTCAACGGCCATTGGGATCATCCGAGATACATCGGCGTTGGCTTCCTCGATGGTGACGCCGGGTTTCAGTCGGGCGAGAGCCTGGTAGCTGAAGTTTCCGACGAAGAGTTCAGCACGATTGAATTGAAAGGGGAGGAAAAATGCAGGATTCTGGTCGATGAGTCGAAAACCGGCCGGCATGACCCCAATGATCTCCCTGGGATTCCCGTCCACCTGGAGGATTCGGCCAAGGACTTCCCGATCTCCTCCGAGGCGGGTCTGCCAGTAGTCGTGGCTCAGAATGACTGTGAGAGGGGATCCTGGACTGTCGTCCTCAAGGCTGAAGCGCCGCCCGAGAGTCGGATCGAGGCGGAGGGCCCGGAAGGTTCCCTCCGTCACAAACATGGTTTCAACCTCCTCCGGTTCGTCGAGGCCGGTTACGGAGGCCGTACGCCAAGCCCACATCCCGATATCGGCGAAGGTCCTACCCTCGTCCAGGTAAGTGAAGTGGAGGGCCGGAGACTGGTTCACCTCGTCGAATCCGAGCCCCGGAGCCGTATGCCAAACACCGACCAACTCATCGGGTTCGTCGAAGGGGAGGGGCTCCAGGAGGATCCCGTTCACCAAGCTGAAGATGGCCGTGTTCGCACCGATGCCGATGGCCAATGTCCCGATGGCGATAAGAGAAAAGACGGGGTTCCGGAAGAGTCTCCGGGTAACGAGGCCGAATTCACGAGTGAAGGCTTTCATTGCGATCCAAGTCGTCCGATTCAGGAGAGATTGGGAGGGAAGAACAATCCTCGACCCTGATTCTGGGCCGGGCTGGGGGCCCCCAGTCCGGTCTTCGGTCCGTACGGGGGCAGAAAGGGTGAAGTTTCCGGTTCGGTTCTCCTTGCCTTCGGGACGGCGCTCGGGCAAACTTCGAACCGAGAGGGAACGACAATCCTACCGAGGACCAATCCCATGTCTGAGAGTTCGGACCCCACACAACCAAATCAGCGGAAGATCCCGCTTTGGGCCTGGGGGTTGGTGGCGCTGATCTCGGCTGGGGGATACTACGCCGTCAGGACTTTCGGGGGTGGTGGAGGCGACATCGTTCTCCCGCCGGGTTTCACCATCACCACGGGCGAAGATTCGGGCGGCGGTTCGGCCACGGAGGCACCTACCGGTGGGCCCGGGTCTCTTGGGGATCTGATCGCCGCAACGGTTCCTGGTGAGTCGGACCGGTTCCAGGCATCCATTGCCATTCTTCCATTGGAAAACCGGACCGGGGATACGCTCTTCGACACCCTGGGAAATGGGATGACGGAGGAACTCATCACCCGTCTGTCCCAGATCCGGGGGTTGAAGGTCATTTCCCCACAGTCAGTGGGGGAGTTGGAGGGGTTGAGCCTTTCGGTTGCTCAGGTGGCGGACACTCTTGATGTGGACCACCTCCTGCAGGGCACCGCGTTCCTTGATCAAGACGTGGCCCGTATCGAGGTCAGACTCCTCCAGGTCGTGGGGGAATCGGAGCTCTGGAGGAACGATTATAGTATCGACCGCACGAACCAAATGAGGGCGGTGGAGGAGATCTCCGACGAGGTGAGCCGAGCTCTTCTGGAGGAGGTCCCGACTCTTTCTCTTAGAGGGTCTTCCCAATCCACGGTCAGCCCCGGCTATGTGTCGTACCTGGCGGGGAACCGCCTGTTGAATACCCGCACTCGGGATGGCCTGATCCGGGCCATCGACGCTTTCAGGGCTGCGATTGGGCATGACAGCACGTTAGCCCCGGCCTATGCCGGACTCTCCTCGGCCTACGCTCTATCCATCACCTATCGATACGACATCGGAGTCGATGGGTACTCCGCTGCCGGCCTCGCTCTGAGCGCCGCGGGGGAAGCCGTTCGGCTGGATCCGGAGTTGGCGGAGGCCTATGCTGCCCGAGGATACATTTCCAGCGTTGCCTTTGCTCCGGCCCAAACGGTCCTGGAGGATTTCACAAGGGCGCTGGAGCTTCAGCCTAACGCACCCAACGTTCCGGCCTGGTATGCGAACCTGTTGGTGCGGGAAGGCTATTACGATCAGGCCCTGGCGGAAGCTCAACGGGCTGTGGCGCTGGATCCACTGTCTCCCGCCCGGCGAACCGGGCTGGCTTATGAGGCGTTGCGGGCTCGGGATTATGGCTTGGCCATCGATCAGGCCCGAAGGTCCCAAATCTATGGCGAAGGGGTGATTCTGCCCCGGTCTATCCAGGCGTTGGCCCTCCTGCTGAGCGGTAGGGCAGAGGAGTGCCTGGAGCTGGACCTGGGTCCTCATGCGGGCATCCGGGCGATGTGCCTCCATGATCTGGGACGGACTGACCGGGCCAGAGCCATCACGGACTCTCTGCGGGCCACTCTTCAAACTGGCGCACAAGCTCACCCTGATTTCACCAATGTGATCCCGGCCGGGGACTTGGCTGCTTACCTGGCCTGGACAGGATCTCCTGATCGTGCCCTGCCCTGGGTCCACAGAGCTTTTTCCCTCTCCCCCAGCGGAATCGACCCCCGGGTTCTGGAGTCAGGTGTGTTCGGGCAGTTGTTGGCGAATGGGCAAATGCGTCGGGAGGTGGCTGAGATACAGGATCGGATCTGGACCCGGGTTCAGCGGGAGCTGGTCGAGGCGGACGCCGAGCTAGGCAGAAGGAACCACTAGGGGCCTGTCCGCAAGCCACGGGGCGGAGGGGTCCAGAGTGCGGTTTTCTATGGCTGAGAGACTGGTATGCGGATGGGTCGGCGGGGAGATCTTTGGTGAGAAAGTGGGGGTCTTTCAGGGGGGATGCGACGGCCGTTAACTGATAACCCGGGAATGTCTGAGTGTCGATTTCCCTTGACGGCGGAGAAATTGCGGGAGAAGTTGAACTTCCCACGGATGTTTACGGGGAAGGGAAGGACGAGCCATTGCCAAAAAGCGGAGGTCTTCCCGGGAAGGCTCCGCTCTTTTTTTTGGCGGCCGGGTGGCCGCGATCTCCGGCGCGGGGGAGAGTCCGCGCGAGCGCCTGTCGGTTGGTACGGATTCTCCGGACTCCGACGAGCAAAACACTAGAGGAGTAGGTTGATGCGTACCAAGGGAACCGTGAAGTGGTTCAACGATCAAAAGGGTTTCGGGTTCATCACGCCAGAGGGTGGGGAGAAGGACTGCTTCGTCCATCACTCCGCGATTCAGGCTGAGGGGTTCAAAACCCTGAACGAGGGCGACGAGGTTGAGTTCGACATCGTCGACGGCACAAAGGGTCCAGCTGCGGAGAACGTCGTAAAGGTGGAGTAGATCCAGGCGGGCTCACAACAAGAAGGTCCAGCGGCCGCTCCGGTTTTCCAGAGCGGCCGCTTTCCTTGATGGGAGGTCTCACCCCACCTCCGCCCACTCCTTCATCCAGGCTTCCACGGCTCGCTGGAAGTAGGCCGGGTTGAAAAGGGTCCATTCGCCCAGGTTCTCCGGCACCTTGTGGCGTTCCCCAGCTTCCTCTGCCGTCCATCCGGCTCGTCTTGCGTTTCTGGCCGTTTCTTCCAGCCCATCGACGACAGCCACGTATCTGGTGAGGTCGGCGGGGTCGGCCAAAGGGCCGTGCCCGGGGACATAAAGACTGCGGTCATCGCCTCGAATTGCCCGAACCGCCCTGGAAAGCTGGCTGGGTATGGCGTCCATGTAGTTCGGGAACATTCCGTTCCATACCAAGTCCCCGCACCAGGTGATTCCCTCGTCGGGGAGCTCCACCGTGACGTCACTGGGGGTGTGGCCTCGGCGGGGAACGAGGTTCACGGTACGAGCTCCCAGGTCGAGGGACCCAGGGCTCTCTCCGCCCACCAGGACCACGTCGGCCCAAAGGCGCCGGAGGCTCTCCGAAGCGTCGTCGGCAAGGCTCTCCAGCTTCAGCGCCTGGGTGTCCCCGGTGACCTGAATCACGGGTCCGGAAGGGCCTTGTCCGAACCCAGACCGACCTGCGGAGCCGTCTTCCAGGGAGAATCCTTCTACTCCGTTGGAATGGTCGCCGTGGTAGTGGGTGACCAGGACGTGAGTAGGCCATTTCCCCGTGAGTTCTCTGGCTTTTTTGGCGATCCAGCGAGACCCCTCAGGAGTTTGGAAAGCCTCCACCACCAGGGTTCCGTCCCGTCCCGCGATGATCCCGCCGTTGGAGACGGTCGTGTAGTCCCCACCCAGGGGTGTGGAGACGAAAGCCCAGAGCCCCTCCCCCAAGGCCTCCAGGCGTCCGAAAGATTCTCGAGCCACCACTGTGCCTTGGATCCGCCGGCTCCAGAGGGCCCTGGTCGCCAACGGAAAGGGCGTGGCCATGAAGGCCACGTGGGCGGCGCATACCGAGGTGAGCTTCAGGAAATCTCGTCGAGTGGAATGAGGACGCGACATCATGGGTTGAGCCCTCCTGGCACGTTTCGGTTTAAAGGAACCAGAAGAGTATCGTCTCAGCCGTCTTCCGGGACCACCCGGAACTTCAGCTCGAGCCGAATGTGATCATCTACACTGAGGACTCTGGCGACCTGGGGCAGTGCGATTCCGAAGGTATCGAAAGAGAAAGCGGTTGTGGCAAGCCCGGCGATGGCGTTGGGTCCAAACTCAGCGGTCACATCCCAGATGGTGCTTTGGGTATGGCCGTGAAGGGTTAAATCGGCTTCGAGCTTGAAGGTCACCTCCCCTGATTCGGGGAGGGGGTGGGGAAGGTTCACGAATCTGCGGGGAACCAATACCTCTTCCGGATACCTCTCTACCTCCAAGGTCCTCCGTTGCACGTACCCAAAGCACCATCTGGGATGTGACCGCTGAGTTTGGACCCAACGCCATCGCCGGGCTTGCCACAACCG
>JBDHMC010000032.1:0-18051 GCA_039656355.1 Gemmatimonadota bacterium
CAGTAGCCGCATCCATGGTGACCCGGAGCATGGTCTTCGGCATCAGCGCATTGAGTCCGCTTCACATGGCCGGTGCGGCAGGTGTGATGATCCTCGTGGCTCTCGCCGCCACACTCGTCCCGGTGATGAAGGCAACGGGCGTCGATCCCCTCGAGGCCCTACGGCTGGAGTGAGCGAAGCCGGAGTTCGGCCACCAGACCGGCGTGATCGGACGGCCACAGCCCGCTGGGATCGGTACGCTTGGTGGGGTCGGCGCCGATCGTCCGGACGGAGAGGCTCCCCGGAAAAGCCCCCGGCCCGTTCGCGGGCTCTCCTTCGTCCATCCACCCAGACGGCCTCCAAAAGATGAAGTCGATCCGCTGATCGAACGCAGGAACCGGGTTCTTGAGATCGACATCGTGACAGCAGGTGAAGCCGGGGTCGAGGCCGTCCGGGTTGGCCAACAACCAGAGGTCCTTGAAGCCCGCAGCCAGCACTTCCTCATAGGTAGAGGTCCAGGTCGGATCCCCGGCAGATCCCGCGGCGTTCGAGTTAAAATCCCCCAGAAGCACCGTCGCACCCTCCAAGCCCCCCACCACCTCCTTCAGAAGTTCCTTGGCCTGAAGGGCTTGAGCCTGGGCGAAGGGCTGAATCTCCAGGTGGGTGGTGATGAAATGGTAGGGGGCCCCGTCCAGCTCCGCGTCTACCCTGATCCACCCCCTTCGCATCTCGATTCCTCCACCCGGCATCTGAGTGGCTCGATACGTCCCCTTCCTAAACCCCGAATATGGGAAATCCCGATGCACGATGACGGCCAAGCGGTCAGTGAATCGCAGTTCCTCGCCGGGTCCGAGAGGCAAGGTGACGGAAGTGTTCTCCTGTGACGTCAGGAAAAAATAGGGCAGGCTCCGGCGTTCCAACTCCTCGCCCATGACCAAAACGAAATCAGTGACCTGGTCCCATCCAGGTTGGAGATGGGCCACCTCCACACCCTCCTGGATTCCTATCAAATCCGGCCGGGCTTCCTCGATCTCATCCACCAGGGCAACAACTCGTTGGCGAAAATCCGTGGCTTGGGCCTGCCCCCAGACCTCTTTCGCCGCTGGAATCAGGATCTCGGGTCCTTCAACAAGAGCCCGCAGCACGTCAATAGTATCCGCCCCCAAACACAGGTTCCTGGACATGAGGGTAAGAATGCTGCCTTCCCCCTTCTTCGAGCTTGCTTCTGTCGACATCTTCTCTCCCTCTCCCGATACCCCTGTCGAACGTAAATCGATGGTGCTTTCCCCGAGCCTCAGATGGCCCAAGGAAAGATGCAATGGCAACCCGATCCGGTGTTTACGTCGATTGACGTAGCGCCTCATCGACGATGGCGTAGTATGCACGAGCGAGCTACGTAAACACAGGCTATACTGTCGAGATTGAACCCCCTGACCGATAGGAGAGCCCTGTCATGAACCGCTTCCCTCGTGTTCGATCCCTCTTCACGGGTATCCTTCCCCTCGGACTTCTTTTCCTGGTCACGGGTCCCTCCCAGGCACCTGACGGACCAGCCCAAGCCGCTGACAGCCAAGCCAACTCGTCGGATCGCCCATGTACAGAATGCTGCACCAGCCTCCTGGTTGGCCCGGACGCATCCGTGGACGGTTCGACCATGACCAGCCATTCCTGCGACTCAGGGACCGACCGGACCTGGATCGCACTCGAACCCCGGAAAGACCATGAGCCCGGGTCTGAAGCCACCCTCTGGATGCAACCGAAGCGAACCACGCGCCCCAACGACCCTGATCGGGTCCCGGCAGGAGAGATCCCGCAGGTGGGGGTAACGTACAAGTTCATGGACGCCGCTTATCCCATCATGAATGAACACCAGCTCGCCATTGGGGAGACCACAACTGGTGGGAAGGGCGAGCTTAGAAGCACGGAAGGACTCATCGACGCCCCGGAGCTGTATCGGCTCGTTCTGGAAAGGGCCACCAACGCCCGGGAGGCAATCCTGATCGCCGATGAACTCACCAAGGAGTTCGGATACAACGACTGGGGTGAATGCTTCACCTTCGCAGACCCCAAGGAGGTTTGGTTCTTTGAGATCCTGGGGCCGGGGCGGGGTAAGATCGGTGCGGTTTGGGCGGCCGTTCGCCTCCCCGACGATCATATCGCCGTCAGCGCCAACTCCCACCGGATTCTCGAACTAGACCTGGGCGATCCGGATCACTACATGGCCTCGGAGAACGTTTTCTCCCTGGCGGAAGAGATGGGCTGGTGGAATCCGGAGAGTGGGAATGCATTTCAGTTCGCCTATGCGTATGCCGATCGAAACAGCCTTTACTCCCGCCGTAGAGAGTGGAGGGCGTTGAGCCTCCTGGCCCCTTCATTGGGTCTCGATCCCAACTCCGAGAACTATCCGCTCTCGGTGAAGCCGGACGAACAGGTCACGGTACAAGATCTCCTGACGATCTTCAGGGATTATTACGCAGACACTCCTTACGACATGACCCGGCGCCTCACGGTGGTAAACCGAGATGGAGAGGCCGTCAAAAGCCCGGTGGCCAACCCCTTTATGAACGCCGATCTCCGGGAGCTTCTGGGCGTCGATCGGGAACGGACCATCGCATCGCCCACTGCCACCTACCTCACCGTTACCCAATCCAGAGATTGGTTACCGAACCCCATCGGCGGGCTGGTCTGGCTGGGGTACGATAATCCCGCGACCACACCCCACCTTCCGTTTTATATCGGGATCTCCCAGATGCCTGACTCCTACATGGTAGATGGCCGGCGGGAATTCAGCCGGGATTGTGCCTGGTGGGCGTTTCGCAGAGCCAGCAAGCTCTCCTACTTCCGCTACGAGCAGATGAAAGGGGTGCTTCAAGAGGTATGGGAACCCATCGAGACGGATGTATTCGCCCGGCAGGCGGCAACCGAGGAGGAGGCCCTAGCCCTCTATCGGCGGGACCCGGCTCTTGCAGAGGCCTTCCTCACGGAATACACCTGGGGCTTGGCAAACCAGACAGTGGAGCGGTATTGGCAACTGGGAGACCAGCTTTGGGTCCGTTTCAATAATCTGTTCTGAGGGGGACCCTTCAAAATCACAGGTGTACCCGGGAGGTGACCCCTCTGCTAGAGGGGAATGTCCCCCGGTGCGGCCGTTCGGCAAGCTCTGTGGGTTTTCCAACATGGCGCCGGATAGGCGCCCGAAAAGGAGAGTCGTCCAATGGGTAAGCAAAGTGTGGCAAAGGTCATCGAGCTAGTAGGAAGCTCGGACAAGGGTTGGTCCGAGGCAGCGGACACTGCGGTCCAAACCGCTAGCAAATCCATCAAGAACATTACCGGATTGGAGGTCGTTTCCATGACCGCCGGGGTGACGAATGGCAACATCGTTACCTACAAATCCACCGTGAAGGTCGCTTTCGGCGTGGAAGACTGACTGCCAAGTAGAAAACCAGAAGGCTAAGGAGCGGATATGGGCCGGAAGCCCGGAGACCTTTACCTCGGTCAAGTGCTGGATGAGAGTTCGGCGGAACCCACCGACGCTCAAATGCAGCTGCCGAGCCACCGACTTACCACCCATGGTGTCATCGTGGGCATGACCGGTTCAGGGAAAACCGGTCTAGGGGTGGTCTTGCTGGAGGAGATTCTCTCGGCGGGAATCCCAGCGTTGATCCTGGATCCTAAAGGAGACATGGGGAATCTTCTTCTTAACTTTCCCACCTTCGATCCCCAGGAGTTTCAGCCCTGGGTTGATGAGGGTGAGGCACGAAGGAAAGGGATGTCCACCTCTGAACTGGCGGATGACACCGCCACTCTCTGGAAGGAGGGGCTCGCCCGCTCCGGGATCGATCCAGAGCGGATGGAGGAGCTGAAGCGAAGCATCGACTTCAGAATCCTGACGCCAGGCTCCACAGCCGGCATTCCGTTGAACGTGATTGGGGATCTCTCCCCTCCGTCGCTTTCATGGGACGAGGACGGGGAGACGGTTCGGGACGAAATCGAAGGTCTGGTTTCCGGAATTCTGGTCATGGCCGATCTAGACCCGGACCCCCTCACCAGCAAAGAACACATCCTCCTTTCAAACCTGGTAGAACACGCTTGGCGGAATGGCCAGTCCCTGGACCTACCTACCCTCATCGGGCAGGTGCAACGGCCGCCCCTTAGGCGGCTGGGGGTGTTCGACGTGGACACTTTCTTCCCGGAAAAGGAAAGGACAAAGGTGGCCATGCGGCTGAACGGCCTCGTGGCTTCTCCTTCTTTCGCCGAATGGACCCAGGGTGAGCCCCTGGACATAGACGGTCTTCTCCGGGCACCCGACGGCCGGCCCCGGGCCAGCATCGTGTACCTCTCCCACCTGTCCGAGTCCGAACGAGTGTTTGTGGTGACACTCCTGTTGTCGAAGCTGGTGACGTGGATGCGTCAACAGTCGGGGACCTCGGAGCTACGGGCTCTCGTCTACGCCGATGAGGTCATGGGGCTGGCGCCTCCAACAGCCGAGCCCCCTTCAAAACGCCCCATCCTCACCCTTTTCAAACAGGCTCGGGCCCACGGTGTGGGCATGGTCTTGGCCACCCAGAATCCGGTAGACCTGGACTATAAGCTCATGTCCAACGCCGGGACCTGGATGGTGGGCAGGCTGCAGACCGAGAGGGACAAAGCTCGAATCATCGAGGCCCTACGGTCCGCCTCGGGCGAGGTCGACGTGGGGGCTTGGGACGCCCGAATCAGCGGGCTGTCGAAGCGGCAGTTCGTGCTCAAGACCGCCCGGTCTCCACAGCCCAGCCTCTTCACCACCCGATGGGCAATGTCCTATCTGAGAGGACCCTTCACTCGCTCAGAGCTACGGCGGCTCAAGCCACATCAGGTCCCGGATCCGAGCTCCTCTGCCACGCTGCAAACCCGTTCAGCGCCCGCCCGGGCGAAACAGGCAACCCTGACCTCCCTGGCCCCCGACGAGAGTCCGGTCTCACCCAAGGTGGCCACCGGAATCGCTGTCCGCTTCCTAGACCCTGCTGCTCCTTGGAGCAAGGGATTGGGGGTCGTGCCCGGGGGAAGCCGCCTTGAAGCGGGGCTGGCGGCAAGAGTCCGGGTTCTTTTCGACGACCAAAGGGGAAACCTTCGGCATGAGGAGGAGTGGGAAGCCGTATTCTTTCCCCTGGAAGCCACCCTGGACGTCGGAACAGCCCGAATCGTGGACCATGACCGGCGGGACTTCAAAGATGAGCCTCTCGGGGAAGCCGTGTACGCCCTCCCCGAGCCCGCCGTAGACCAGGCCGATTTCTTCCGGTCTTCGAAGAAGGCCATTGAGGAACATCTCCACAGGAACCTGGCCCTCACCCTTTTTCGAAACGTCCCCCTGAAGCTGTATTCCCGGGTGGGAGAGTCCGAGGACGCTTTCCGGAAACGCTGCCTTGCCGCCGCGGAAGAACATGCTGATGCCCAGGCGGAGAAGCTGCGATCCCGGTATGAGACCAAACTAAGGACCGCTCAGAACAGGATTTCCCAGGCTGCCCGTAGAGTCCGGGAGCTGGAGGTCGATACGGGTCAGCGGCGCCAACAGGAGCTCATCTCCGGAGCCGGGGAGGTTCTCTCCATGTTTCTGGGAGGACGCCGGAGAACCAGGAGCCTGTCCGGAATCTCGTCCCGGCGTTCCCAGACCCTCCGAACCAAGGAACGCCTGAGGAGCGCCGAAGAGAAGCTGGAGGATTACGAAGAGGCGATCCTGGAGCTCGAAGAGGATCTGGGCACTGACCTCGAGGAAATATGGGAGAAGTGGAAGAACGCAGCCGAAGAGCTAGACAGCTTCGAAGTGGGGTTGGAGAAGACGGACGTCCATATGGACGACCTGTTCCTCTTCTGGGCCCCCAAGGGATAGGGGAGACCTGATCTAGGCCCTCGCGCCGAGGCCCTCAGCCTCGGGTGGCCTCGTCCTCCAGACCGTCCTCAACCGTCGCCACCATCTCATTCATGAGCTTGGTAAGGGTCCGCATCCTTCGGTAAACCGAATTCCGGAAGATTCCCCTCGCCAGGGCCCAGGTGCCACCCAGGACACCAACGGGAAAGAGGATCGCGAACGCAGCGGATCCCAGAGCGCCAAGGCCGACGCCCAAACCCACTCCGAGGCCGAGGCCTGTCCCGCCACCTCCCATGATCCCTCCAAAGAGGGAGCCGGCCAAGTTTCCGTAACGCTCCTCGACACTCAGTCGGGTCTCCCCCCGACCGACACTAACCGACACCTGAAGGGTCCTGAACTTCGAAACATCCTGCGATTGCCAGGTCAGGGTTTTCCCCATTAGGGAGGGATGCCCAATCCCGTCAGCGGCCCTCTGGATGTGCGGGACGAGCCTCTCCAGAACGGACGGAGCGACTTCTCCACGAACGGTCCGTTCCAAGTCGAAGACCGTGGGGGCACCCAAAAAAACGGAAGAGTGGGGAGCGAGGATCGTTACTCCACCGGACGGAGAATCGAGTTCTCTCGCAGCCTGCCGAACCAGGGCCGGATCGATTCCGGCTTCAGAGGCGATGGCCTCGATTTCGGCGAGACTGGGGCCATCAACTGGAGCGGGCAGATTGGGCCCCTGGCTCTCGAGCTCCGAAGCTCGGTTCAGGAGCCGTTGGACCTCTTCGTCGGAATAGCGGCGGGATGGATTGGGGTCAGGAGTCATAGTGGAAGAAACGTACCCACAGCCTTAGGGGCTGGCCAGACGGCCCCGCAGTGTCTTGTCACTCCACCTTCAGCGTCTCCAGAGGATCGGCGCGGGCCGCCTTAACGGCCGGGATAAGGCATGCGAGGAGCGCTCCCGTACCGAGGACCGCGACCACGGCCGCCAGTGTCACCGGATCAATCACCCCGATCCCGAAAAGCCAGAACCGGAGAACCTGGGTCAGTCCCAGCGATGCCGCGATACCGAAACCGATACCGATAGCCGTCAGCCCCATTCCGCCTTTCAAAACCAGTCCGACCACCTGGCCTCCCTTGGCACCCAGGGCCATCCGGATCCCCATCTCCTGGCGACGTTGGCCGACGGTTTGAAGCATGGTCGCGTAGATCCCTCCCGTGGCCAAAAGGAGGGCGATGCCAGCGAAGGTCCCCAGGAGCACGGAGAGGAAACGCTGCCCGGCCATAGATGCCTCCACCCGCTGACGCAGGGGCACGATCTCCTCGACTGGGAGGCCCGGATCGAAGGCCCAGATAGCATCTCGAATCAGGGAGGCCAGGGTTTCCGAATCAGCGGTAGAGCGGACCATGAGGGTGTAGATGTCCGAAAAAGCCCCCCACCGGGCATAGGGGACATAAATCGCAGGGCGAATCCCTCGGGCAACCCCCCAGTGGCGAACGCCACGAGCCACGCCAACCACAGTGAAGGTTCCCCAGCCTCCCACTTCGAGGCTCCGGCCCACGGCATCTTCCGTCCCAAAGAAATAGCGGGCCATGGGTTCATTGATGATGGCGATTGTCCCGTCCCCGGCCTCGTCCGAGACGTCAAACTCACGGCCGTAGGTAATAGGCGCATCAATGGTCTTGAAATATCCGGAGCTGATGGGATGGGTCATGACCATGGGCAGGGGCTCCACGCCCTCTCCCCCTCCTGGCTCATTCACCTCGTGCCAGATACAGCATTGGTTCGCACCCAGATACTGAAAGGGAGCCGTCAAGCCAGCCGCAACGCTCTCCGTGCCCGGCTGGGCTCCCAATCGAGCTGCCACGTCCCTCGTGAACTGCTGTCGTTGAACCGCCTCGTACCCACCACCCATGTGCAGGGGCACCATGACCATATGGTCGGTTTGAAACCCGGGATCCACCCGCGCCATTGAAAGAAGGCTACGGAAAAAGAGCCCCGCCCCTGTAAGAAGCACCAGGGCTAAAGCAATCTCCGCCACCACCAGCCCCCGCCGAGTCCAACGCCCCCGGTAAACACCCGCCGAGGCCGCCCCCCCCTCCTTTATGGCCTCTGCCACATTACCTCTGGCCGCTTGCAGCGCCGGCCAAAGTCCGAAAACAACTCCTGTCACCAGAGATGCGACGAAGGCGAAAATGAGAACCCGGGGATCAACAGCGAGATCTTCGATTCGTGGAACCCCTCCTGGATTAAATCGGAGAAATGCCTTTACCCCGAGGTAGGCCAAGCCGACGCCCAATACCCCCCCCAGAACCGACAGGGAGACGCTTTCCGTCAGGAGTTGCCTGACTATGCGACGGCGCCCCGCCCCTAACGCCCCCCGGAGAGCCATCTCCCTGACACGAGCGTTGCCCTGGGCGAGAAGGAGGTTGGCCACATTCGCGCAGGCAATGGCCAGCATGAGGAGGACAGCCCACAGAAGGAGGACCAAAGAAGATCCGACCCCTCGAAACGTGGAGATCTGCAGCGGAATCAGGCGGGTGTAGCGAATGGACCCGTCCTGGCTAACCAGCTCATGCGGGAGGTCTTCGGCCAAGTTCGTGGTGAAGGTCCTCAACTCTTCCACAGCGGCCAAAAACCCCACGTCATTCTTCAGACGTCCCACCACCGACAGGATGCTCCACGTGGAGATTTCCGGATCATCGACGTCAAAGGGAAGCCAGAGATCCACCTGAGCTCCGGTTATCGCCTCGGGAGGATCGAAGTCAGGACTCAAAACCCCGGCCACCACCACGGCCCGACCCTCCACCCGAATCTGTTGCCCGACAATGGTCGGATCCCCTCCCCATTGCCGCTGCCAAAAGCCGTAGCCAAGGACCCCTATGCCGAGGTCGCCTCGGTAATCGTCCCGCATTAGAAGGCGACCTAGATGGGGGGCCGCTCCCAGGAGTGGGAACACGTCTTCCGTGACCCGGGATGTCTGAAGGCGTACCGGGGGACCGTCCCCAGTGAGATTGACAGGGACGTTCCAAGCGGCCCCCAAGGACTCATACGACCCAAGACCGTCTCGCCACCGGGCGTACATTGAAGGGCGCATCCCTCCATGCCCTCCGAAATGCACCAGCTTCCCGGATTCGGGATAGGGGAGAGGCCGAAGCATGACCGTATCCACCACGCTGAAAATGGCGGTGGTGGCTCCGATACCTACTCCGAGAATGAGGATGGCCGCTAGAGAGAACCCCGGCCTCCGCTTGAAAGAGCGAAACGCGAAGCGAAGATCTTGTCTGAGCGTGTCCCAAAAGCTGACCTTCCCGTCGCGCTGAGCCATGGCCCGGAGAAACCCCGACAGGGGCCGCCTCCACCAGAACGTGGGAAGGGCTCTGAACACGAAGGTCCAAATCTGTCTCCGGCGCCACCGGTCCGCGGCGACCTCTCCGACCTTCAACACCTGGAGTTCATGGAGCTCATCCAGTTCGTCCAGGATATGCTGCCGGTCTGAACGGGGAAGTACCGCCTTGAGGCACCACTCACCCGGGCTTTTCATAACGCCCCCTTTAGGCGGAGCTCCAGGCCATCCCAGAGGTTCAAGAACACCTCGCGGGCTTCGGCCATCCGGGCCATCCCTTCCGGGGTGATGGAGTAGTACCGGCGCTCCCGGCCACCCTCGGACGGATGGGCGGAACGAAGGTGAGACGTCAAGAGACCCTTTCCCTCCAGCCGCCGGAGTGCGATGTAGACGGCGGCGGGAGCCACCTCTCGGCCCGTCCGTTCCTCCAACGCGCCGATTATGGGGACGCTGTACCCCTCATCCCCTTGCCGCAGGAGAGCCAGAAGGACGTGGTGCTCGAACTCCCCTAGAAGCTTCTTGCTCATGGCTTCTTCCTAAGATCCAAGATGGACCAATGGCTAACAGCGCTAGTCTTGCGGTCAACCTACCCTAGGATGACTAGCCTTGTTAGTCAATACGGAAGAGGCCGACTGAAACTTCAGCACCTCGAAATCGGCACGGGGCCCCTCTCATTCCCCAGGCCTTCGCGTCGACCTCACCCATGTCCGTATCCCCTTATGTGACTTTCGAAAAACGCGATAATCCATAAATTGTCTTTATCTCAAAAAAAGACGCCTTGCCGAGAGGTGGGATACCTTGCCCCTGAGAGGAGGAGTGCCGTGCTCAAGGAGTTCAAGGAGTTTGCCGTAAAAGGCAACATGCTCGACATGGCAGTAGGTATCATCATCGGGGCCGCCTTCGGCACCATCATCAAGTCGCTGGGGATGACGTCTTGATGCCCCCCATCGGGATGCTCCTCGGAGGGGTGGACTTCAAAGAGTTCTTCTTCACCATCTCCAAGGGCGCCGCCGCCGGACCCTACGCCACCCTGGCTGCAGCTCAGGAAGCCGGGGCTGTCACCAATCAACCACGGGCTCTTCATCAACGCCCTCATCTCCTTCCTCATTGTAGCCTGGGCCGTGTTCTTCGTGGTCCGAGGTTTCAACAAGATGAAGAAACAAGAGGAAGTGGTGGAGGAAGCGCCTGCCGAGCCGGAGCCGTCTGCAGAGGAAACACTCCTGACGGAGATTCGGGACCTTCTGAAGGCCCAGGGCTAAACCAGAAAGGGCCGGCGGAGCAAATCCGCCGGCCCTAATTCCCTCTTCGGATCTGGCACCATGAAGCGCTATCTTCTCACCTTTGTCCTTGTCCTTTCGACGATCCTGGGCCAGCCGGCCCCGTGCCTGACCCAGGAGCTGGACGAGGCGGTGGCATCGGATCTTAGCGGACTCCGGTCCGGGCTCGTGATGGCTATCTACGCCGAGGGAGAGATCGGCTTTCTCGAGGCATTTGGAAGCCCCACGCCCGTGCGGGAGAGGATCCTCTCCGCTGATCAGATTTTCCCCTTCCCAGCCCTCACCGCGGTTCTCATCGGCATCACGGTGGAGGCCCTTGCCGAGGCAGAAGTGTTAGACGTGGAAGCCCCGATCTCCCACTACCTCTCGGGTCTATCTCCGAGGTTGGGGCAAATCACCTTAAGCCAACTCCTCACCCACACGGGCGGCCTGGACGACGCCCAGGTGCCGGCGGACCAGAGTTGGGATGACGCCTTGGATAAGCTGAAGGACTGGGCCCTCGTCACCGAATCGGGGGTGGTCTACTCCCAATCCCGCTATTCATTCCCACTGGCGTTGAGGGTGGTGGAAGAAGCGGTGGGAAAGCCCTTTTCGGACATCGCCGCCGCTGCGATCCTAGGCCCCTTGACCATGGAGCGGTCCACCTTCGACCTGGACCGAGCAAAGGAACTGGGCCTGATCGACGGCCTGGGGATGAATCCCACCCCCGAGATTCCCTTCCTGCTGGTCCCTGCGACAGGATGTGACCCGGCTTCTCGCGGCTTGGATGACGGCGGAAATCCGGGGGACCCGGCCGTGGACCAAGACTGACAGCCTTCCTGTTCCCAACCCCGCCGGGTTTAGGGCCGGGGTCCATCTGGATGAATTCCGAGGCCATCTGCGGGTCGACCTAACCGCATCGAGCATGGGCTTCGGCGCTGGATTCTACATGTTTCCGGAAGCCAAGATCGGCATGATGGTATGGGGCACGTCAGCGGTTCCAAGACGGACAGCCCTTTTCGCTCAGGAGAGGATCACCTCCGCGCTGCCGGCCGCGCAGCCGACGGCCTCTGATGCGGCTGGGAGTGGAGTGGAACCGGAGGCTTCCCCAGCCGCTGGCATCCCCCCACAGGCAGTTGGTTGGGCGGGAGAGTACCGAAACGGTGACGAGAAGGTGGTACTCCGGCAGGTGGAGAGGGGCCTCGCTTATATCAACGGAACCGAGGAGCTTGAACTCGCCTCCGGCCCCGGCGGCAGGATGACGGTGTTGTGGAGTGACGGACGGCCCACGTCCATGACCTTCCGACTGATCCTGGACCGGAAGGGCCGGCGATACGTTCAAAGGGGAACGGCAGCACTCTCGAAAGTCTTCCTGCACAAGGATGATGCCGTACGCTGAGAACGGGCCCTGGGCCGCGAATGGGGATCAACGGACGCCACTTGATACAGTGCTGCAGGGTCTAAATCAGGGGGGGGTCCGTCTTATTCCATCCGGCTGCTCGCCCAGGTGATGGAATCCAGATAGACATTCGAGAGGAGGCCAGACTCGGCGCCAAGCGCGGAGATTCGACCCTCGGCAAGGTCCCAATCGGCTTCCTCGTAGCCCTCCACCGCGGAAAGGATCGACCCGGCGTTCCCCTCCCGACCCAGGAGAGCGTCCACCACCTCTCCCGAGAGGTCGATGCCGGATAGAATGTTCTCCATGGGTACAGAAAGCAGGGTATCCAATTGAGAGAAGAGGCCAACGAGAAAGAGGGTGTCGGCAGCAGGAAGATCCGAACCCACTGAGCTCCGGCATCCATCCCCGAGAAGCTCGCACATCCGTCCTCTCGTCAGGGAAGACCTCACGATCTCGCTCCTCACTTCCCTCCGGTCCTTCCCGTCCGCCAATAGGAGCATGGAAAGCCACCGGTAGAGAGGTTCGCGGCCCAGCATTCGCATGGCGTGGCCGATGGAGTCGATCCCTCGACCGCCCAATGCGGCGGAGTTCACTAACTGGAGGAGCTGGTAGGATAGGGAGGGATCGGAGCGGAAGGCCTCCTGGATCGACGCTTCGCTGGCTTTGTTGTCCCGAAGAAGATTGAGGATCCGGACCACTGATACAGATTGAGTGGGAAGGTCAGTTTCCGTCAGAGTCTCCGGCCGGACGTAATGAAAGCCTTGGAAAAAATCGAAACCGAGAGTCTTACAGTACTCATGGGTGGTTTGGTTCTCGACCCCTTCGGCCAACAGCTTCCCTTTGAAGGCTCCGAGCTTGTCGATGAGGGCTACTTTCTCTTCCGCTGCCGTCTCCTGGACATTGACCTTGACAACCTCGGCCAATCGGAGCAAACGGGCGTGTTTCTCATGGAGCATTGAGTCGCCCATGGCGAATCGAAAACCCTGAGACGCCAGATCCTTACAGGCCGTAACCACGATGTCATCTGGGGAAATCTCCCCTTGGATCTGAATGATGACACTCTGTGGATCGAGGTGCCCCGGATCCAGGCCGAGCAGGGATTCCCTCGAAAGGTCCACAAAAGCAGCCTTGCCCCCGACCAGGTCCTTCATGTCAGGCCCGAGCACGGCGTCCACCCCCTCGCCGGAGGATGGGGGTTCGAGCCCCGGCCCCTCACTTCCATCGCGGCCGCGGTGCAGAAGTTCGTATCCCACAACTCTATGATCGGTGTCGAAAATCGGCTGGCGAGCTACGAAGGCAGACATTGTTCCCTGCAGTGGTTGAAGAGGATTGGCATAACTGGGGCACACCCCTATGCATCCCTATTCTCGGCAAGTCACAGGAGAGTATTAGGGAGGATTCCGAGAATCCACTCCGGATTTGATTTCCGACAGGACTGGTTGGCCCCGAGCCTACCCTACTCCAGCCTATTCCTCCCTCAGCACCTGCATGGGATCCACCCGGGAGGCCCGGCGGGCCGGGAACCAACTGGCCAGGACGGCCGCCGCCAGGAGGACTCCAACGGCGGTGACAAGGGTGCCCGGATCGGTGGCGTCCAGCTCGAACAAGCGGCTTTCCAGGAAGCGTCCAACGCCCCATGTCCCCGCCAGCCCCAAGCCACACCCCAGTACCGCCAGGGTGAGCCCGTTCACGACCACCCCTCTCTCCACCTTTCTGCGGCCAGCGCCCAAAGCCATCCGGATCCCCAGTTCACGGCGCCGTTGTCCCACAGTATAGAGGAGGGTTCCGTAAAGGCCGGCGGCCGCCAGGATGAGGGCCAAGGCCCCGAAAGACCCGAAGAGCACACCATCGAAGCGACGTCTGGCGGTGGAGCGCTCGATCCACTCCTCCATCGGACGAACTGTCGGCACAGGCATGTTCGGCGCTCCGGCCCAGACGGCCTCCCGAAGAATCCTGGACCAACCAGCCGGAGCACCGCCTCGAAGACTCACGGCCATATGGGCCATGGGAATGTCGAAGGTGAGTTTTTCGATGGGGAGATAAAGGAAAGTCGGGGGCTCTTGGTCCAGACCGAAGTGCTTCGTATCCTGGGCCACACCCACCACCCTCATGGACTTTCCATCGCTCCCCACGTCCAGGACCTGGTTCATAGCCCGGTCGGAGGACCCGAAGAAATCCACAGCGAGATTCTCGCTCAACACCACCGGCCAGGGATCAGTCCCGGCCTCCGCCTCGCTCCATACTCCCCCGGCTACCAGTGAAATCCCTAAAGTCTCGAAATACCCCTCGGTTACGGGTTGCAGGAGAAGGCGCATCCCCTCCCGCTCTTCTCCCCCGGCCTTCATCTCGCTGTTCATCCAACAGCACCGTCCCGTCCCGGTAAACTCGAACGGAAGGGTCAAACTGTAGGTCGCACTGGTGACTCCCGGTACAGCCGCTATGGACGCCTCCACCTGATCCATGGCCAGGACGTACTCTTCGGGAGAGGTAATGCCAGAGGGAGTAAGAGGGATGGTCCATAACCCCTCCACCCGGAAGCCGGGGTCCAAAGCTTGAACTCGCATGAAACTCTTAAGGAGGAGACCAGCCTCGGCCACGAGAACCAGGGACAGGGCCACCTCAGCGATGACCAGAATGCCCCGCATTCGGGAAAGGCCCCGGCTAGAAGTGGCTCCCCTGGAGAAGCCCTGAAGCGTGTTGGTGAGGTCATGCCCCATGGACCTTATCGCCGGTACCAGGCCGAAAAGGAGTACTGTGCCCACCGAGACCGAGGCGGCGAACCCTAGGATCCGAAAGTCCAGGCCCACGTCCGATGTGCCTGGCAAAGCGCCGGGGTTCAGGGCGAGGAAGGACCTGAGTCCCAGGGACGCAAACCCCAAACCCAACAGACCTCCCACCCCGCCGAGGACCAGACTCTCGGCGAGAAGCTGCTGAACCAGGCTGCCAGTCCCTGCCCCGAGGGCTCTTCGAACCGCCATATCGCGGGTTCGACCCAGGCCCCGGGCGAGGAAGAGGTGCGCCACGTTCATACAGGCCACCAGAAGGAGGAGACCGACGGCACCCATCAAAAGATTCAAGCCCGTCCGGACCCTTCGCGTGGTGACCTCATGGAGAGCTGCCGGCGGAGTCAGATGGGGTTCGCCATCCCGGCCGAGACGATTTTCGGGAAACCGTTCGCCCAGATCTCGGCCCAAGCGCTCCATTTCGGTATCTAAGTCGGCAAGGGTAGCGCCCAGCGCCATGCGCCCCACCACGTCCAGCATGTACCAGTCCATGCCGTTGAGCTCTTCAATGCTCCAGTCCACTGGACGCCATAGATCCGTCTCACCACTGCCGGCTACATCCCCCTCCGGAGCTTCGAACTCTTCGCTCAGGATTCCCACCACGGTGACGGCCGCTCCATCCACCAGAATGGTCCGTCCCACAAGGTCAGGATCGGACCCGAACGCCCGCACCCACGTCGCGTGACTGAGGACACCTACATCGAGGGCGGCGAAATCCTCCTCCACAAAAAGTCTGCCGGCGCCCGGACGGGCTCCAAAAAGGGAGAGGAGATCACGGGAGATATGGGATTGGACGATCCGTACCGGGCTCCCGTCGCCCACCAGGTTGGCCGTTTCGGACCAGGCCGCTCCCCACAGTTCCACCGAGTTCAGCGTCTGAAATTCCCTGAAAACCGGACCTGGATGGGACCCATTCTCTACCAGAAAGAGTCGCTCGGATGCAGGATAGGGAAGCGGTCTCAAGAGCACGTGGTCCACCACCGTGAAGATGGTGGTAACGGCTCCCACCCCCAGTCCCAGTAACAAGATCGTTGTGAAGGTGAAGGCGGGTGCTTTTCGGAGAGTCCGGAGTGCGAGCCGTACGTTTCCTCCCCATGCGGTCATTCCCCACCTCCTCTGGTATCGAGCTGACCCGGGGGAGCGGGTCAGGCCAAGAAATTCCATCCATTCCGAGGCGGCCACCCATGGTAGGCGACCAAACACACGAACGAAGAGGCGAACCCTGGGTAGGGTCCCGTCGGCGTCCGACCAAAGTCTCTGAAAAACCCACACCATCTCCCTCTCGTCCTCGACAACCACCGAGGGCGGTAGGACGCGGAGCGCCCAACGGTAGAGACGGGATATCATAGCTTCCCCTCTCACCGGGGGTCCTTCTCCCTATGCCAGGGCGGAGTGGGGCCATCGGCCAGGGCAGGCCGGGCATGCTCCAAAAGCCGCTCCAGACGAGCCAACTCCGCTCCCAGGAGGGCCTTTCCGTGGGGCGTGACCTCGTAGGTTCGGCGGCGACTGTCGGTCTTGGTCCCCTCCCGCAGCTTCTCAGCAGAAACGCCCGAGTTTCCCGCAGGAACGCCAGCCGTCCCCGCGGGACCGGTTGCGCCCTTATCCGAAGTCTGACGAATCCAGCCCAATCGACTCATTCGACGCAGCACCCGGTAGAGGTTGGCCGGATCGAGAAGAACCCCGGCCTGGGATCGAACCTCTACAGCCTTGATGATCCCATATCCGTGAAGGGGGCCCTCGCCGAGGACAGCGAGGACCAGGAGGTCCCTGGGAGCAAGCGGTAGGTGTTTTTCGTTGTCCATGTGCTCAGGTCCGGCGCTTTGGTCCGGTATTGAAGAGAACGGTCAGAGTACAATTATCCGTCACCTGACCGATAGTATGATGTGAGGAATCTGGGAAGAGTTGCTTTGGTGTGGACAGTCGAGTCGGCAGACTCCACGTTGGGATCAACCAGAGTCCTCCCACATTGGACAAGTGGGTTGTACGGACCCCACTCCGCCGAAGCAGGACCGGAGAATCATGATCCACCATCGGCTCTTCTTCGCCGAGGCAAGCCCACAGTGGGAAGACCTGGGGGTTGCCTTCATCCGAGGAGAACAAGAAGAGGCGGCAAAGACCCTGGGCCGCATGTACCTCATCTCAAAAGATCAGTTCAGGGAGATCGTTCTCCAGGAGAATGGCTACCGCCGGATGGATGCCGAGGTGGAAATGGATCTTGAGAGAACGGTCCGGGAAGGTCGGTCGAAGATGCCCGAAGGACTCTACGGCACCCTCCTTTATCTCGGCCACGAAGACGAACACCCCATCTTTACGTTCACGGCATCTTGGGACGAAAACCAGGCTCCCCTCAACCGCCCAGGACCAAAATACCTGAAGGTCATCATCCGAGGATTGAAGGAGACCTTCGGCCTGTCTAACGAGGGTGTCGTGGAGTACTTGAAGGATATTGAGGGGGTACGGGGATTGATTCCCGAGGAGGGTCTGGGGGCGATGGTGGAGGAGGCCAGGGGATAATCCTGCCAACCGGCTTCGCTGTAGATACGGCGTTGGCCGGGAACGACCCGGACATTCCCTTTGCCCTACCTGAACCAGTCCGCTACAGACTTCTGACGGTGCACGTGGTCACCGATGGCTCTCACCCGAGTCATCTCATCGGCCTCCAGAGGACCGGCTTGGAGTGCCCCCAACGTATGCCGCATTTCCTGGTCATTCTTGGGTCCGGTGATGGCCACGTGGACTTGGGAATTGGACAGAGCGAAGCGGTAGCACTCGGCTGGCGTGAGGGGGGGCTCCCCAGGAGGCATCTTCTTGGGGTTCAGGAGATCGCCCCATCGGAGACAGGTGAAGGCAACGATTCCCGGGCCCGTTCCCGGGGGGCTTCCGCCGTCCCCAACTTGGGGCAGATAGGGAAAAAGATCCTCCTCCACTCCGGTATGGGCTGCATTGTAGCGAAGGTGGAAGATGTCGTACCGACCATCTTCCATGAGACCCCGAAACAGCGGGCGCTGGTGGCTGGAAATCGCCAAGTGGCGGAAGGTGCCCTCCTCCTTTTCCCGCGCCACGGCATCCAGGACCCCCCGGCTGGGAGGTTTCTCATGCCACCCCAGAAGTAGGACGTCGGCATACTCCATGCGGAGAGCCTCCAACCCCTTTCTGATGCTCCGGGACACCAAGGACGGACGCCGAGCATAACATTGGAGGACGACGCAGAGCTCTTCTCGATGCCCGGGAGCCAGGTCCCGTAGAGCCAAAGCCATGCCGGTGGTTCGGGTGGATCCCCAGAAGAAGTAGTTGATCCCGGCGTCGAAGGCCTCCCGACAGGCCTCCCTGGAAACCCCGTAGGATGAGGCGATCCCGAGGCGGGAGACCTGGATCCCGCTCCGACCCAGCGGGACCTTTGCCGTCAGATCCACGGCGCCGGTCAAAGCCCCCCCTCCTTACCGTTCCCATCGGGTAC
>JBDHMC010000033.1:0-10971 GCA_039656355.1 Gemmatimonadota bacterium
TCGCCCAGGCGATCGTCCAGGAGGATGTCCTCCCCCGGAGCCATGGTACGCCGTTTCTTGGGAAGTACCTCGGCCACACGGCCTCCCCCGAGGGTGGTCACCGGAGAGTACGATCGAAAAACCAGATGGTCCCGTACTCGGGCCACGACAGGTTCTTCCAGTCGAAGTTGAGCCCAGCCTTCCTCCCCACCCTTGAGTCGGTCCCTTCCGAACAACGCTACCCTTGCCAGTACCTCCGCGGTTCCGAGATGGACACGGACCCGTTGCCCTTGCTCGAGCTCCCATCCCGTATCGGCCAGAAGGGAAACCCTGCAGGTGAGCATCCGGGACTCGACCCAACTGGTACCCTCCACCACCGTTTGGCCCCGGAAGAGGTTTTGATGACCCACCTTGCTTCCCGAAAGGCCGACGGCCACCCGGGCCCCTGCCCTGGCCACGCCTACCTCCTGGCCGTGGACCTGGAGGGACCGAACACGGGCCTCTTGATCTCCGGGGAGTACCAGAACCCGGGACCCTTCCCGCAACTCCCCCGTCCAGAGGGTGCCGGTGACCACGGTTCCGGCCCCCCGAATCGTAAACACTCGATCAATCGGAAGGCGGACGTCGTCGTCAGCCCCTTTTTCCTCCGCCTCCAGTCCCAAGGTGGCGAGGGCCTCGCCAAGCTCCGCGAGCCCTTGACCAGTCAGAGAGGAGACCGCGAGAACGGGAGCTCGGGAATGGAGCGTGTTTCTGAGAAGCTCCTGGATCTCGTCTTGGACAAGGTCGAGCCATTCAGGGTCCACCAGATCGGATTTGGTGATGGCAACAGCGAGGCGGGGCACAGCAAGGAGTTGAACTATGGATAGATGCTCCCGGGTCTGGGGCATGACACCTTCGTCTGCTGCCACAACCAGCAGGACCAGATCCATCCCAGTGGCGCCCGCGAGCATGTTCCGGATGAAGCCCTCATGCCCCGGAACATCGACCACACCGAAGAGAACGTCTTCCCTGGGTTGGTATTCCGCAAACCCCAAATCGACGGTGATTCCTCGTTCCTTCTCCTCTTTTAGCCTGTCGGTATCCACTCCGGTGAGGGCTTTAACCAGAGCCGTTTTTCCGTGGTCGATATGCCCAGCCGTACCCAGAATGAGTCTACGCATCTGTTTCCGGGGTGAGGGTGGCCAAAACAGTAAAGGACCGGAGAGGCGTTCCTCCAGAAATATGATAGGTGATGAAATCGCTTGCCAACCGCAGGTGGGTTTGAGGTCGGATCAGTTCGGAAGGCGTCTCCCCGTCCAACAGGGATTTGAGTTGGGTTCGGGCCACGGGGCCCAGCCGAGGGCCCTGGACCTCACCCTGGCAGGAAGAGCATCGGAGTCCCCCCGCCCCGAAGTCGAAGCGTCCCATCTCGTCCTCAGAGAAGGCTTTCCCACACTCGACACACTCTTCGACCAGGGGCCCGAACCCGAGGCCTTGAATGAGAGACCAGAGCCGAACGAGAAGAGTGGGTAGAAGGCCCTCAGGAGCTTCGTTCTCCATCGCATCCAGGCCCTGGCACAGCTCGGCATAAAGGGCGGGGTGCCCCTCGGATTCAGCGTGTTTGAGAATCAACTCCCCCAACACCGATGCGGCGGCCAACCGGAGAGGGTCCCTACCCACTCCATTCCTGATCTTCGTTGGCGAAAAGTCACGGAAGGTCTGGAGGTCTCTATTCTCCCGGAACTGGATATTCAAAATCCCTTCCGAGAACGTGGAGAGGTTTCCTCCCTGTCGCCCGCTGGCCTTCCGAACTCCCCGGGCGATGGCGCCAACCACTCCATGGGACTCTGTATAAAACCTGAGGGTTTGGCTGGTTTCGCTATACGGAAACGACCGGAGAAGAATGGCGGGTGTGGAAAGGATGGACACGAGAGGCTCCCTAAGGAAGGCTCTTGAGCCTGGAGAGGAGGGCCTTTCTCTTGGTCTCGTATTTTTCTTTTGCCGATGTCGTACGATTCTCTTGGCTTTGGAAATCCTGGTCCAGCTTGGCAATGGCGAGGACGAGGCGGTCTCGAGAGAGTCCCTCGGAAGGCATGGGTTTCTGGGGGGCGGCTCCACCTCGTCGGCGATATCCGAAGACACCTGCCGCCCCCAAGAGTCCCGCTAGGGCCAACCCAATCCACTCCGCCGGGAGGGTCCAGGGTTCCGGAGCGATCTCGCTCCGGACCTCCACGTCGAGGAGATTGTCGGCGGCGTAGCGCCGGAACGCGGTTCCCGGTTCGATCTCCACTGGGGCGGATGGGGAAAGGGGAAAAAACTCCGCTGCCGGGGCAGGTTCCCGAACCAGGATCTCCATTCGATCGGTCCTCCCCGGCATGGGAATGACGAAATCATTCTCGGAGATGTGATATCGGATCATCAGGTACCGCTCCCCAGGGGGAAGGGGGGAATACATCTCCAAACGCCCCTCCGCGAAGCGAATCGCATCAGGAGCCATATCGGCCTGGCCCACCTGGAAATCGGTGGCCGGCCCGGGCAGAGGGTACGCCCAAACGACTCCCTCCTCTGGTGAGTACAGGGTACGCTCCCCGTCGTGGCGGAGTTCGAAGACATCGGTAGCCGCCCAGCCGGCCTCAGTCTTCTCTAGAAAGATGTTCCTTGCCGAAAGAGGGATTTGAGCTCCACCGGGAGGGACCGAGAGTGTGTCGTACGCTTGGATCAGGTAAAGGCTGTCTAGCTGAACCGCATCAGTCACGGCCTGTCCGAAATAGAGTAAACCCCGGTATTGGACAGAGGCGAAGAAGATCTCGGGACGACCGGCGTGGTCGGGAACATGAGGGAGCCGGATCTGGAAAGAGCCGTCGGGTTCCACCCGAACGCTGTCCACCTCCCCTGAGGATTCTGCCGAGACCTGATGGAGCACCACGAAGCCCTCGGAGAGAGGGTCGTCTCCGATCCATACCTGCCCCTGAAGGAGCGGAATCACCTCTTCCTGTGCGTGGGCCCGGCCCGAAAGAAGCGGAAAAAGAGAAAGAACGAGAAGGAGAATCGCCCACTTTGAGGGGAGGGGGCACATGGTCAACTCAGGGCGTGAAACGGCCGAAGTCTTCGGGATCCAACTTCCGAAGGTAATCCTTTAGGTCCTCAGCCTTAACCTCCGGGGGTTTGGGGTCTTGGATACTATCAGAGTCCAGGGTAAGAGACTCCTCTTCGGCGATCTCGATCGTCGCCTTCTCCAAAAGGGCCTCTTCCGCGAAGATCTTCGCTTTGGTCCGAAGGGCCACTGCAATGGAATCAGATGGACGAGCGTCCACCGATATGACTCCGCCATTTCGCTGGATGATCAACTCGGCGAAATAAGTATTCTCCACCACTTCGGTAATGATGACCCGCTCCAAACTTCCCCCCATGCCGCCCAAAACGGAGACGAGGAGGTCGTGCGTTAGGGGCCGGGAAAAGCTCCAATCGGCGAGTTGCATGGCGATGGCGCTGGCTTCCCCGGGACCGATCCAAATGGGAAGAACCCTCTCACCATCCTGTTCCCGCAGAATGACTACGGGATTGTTGGTAGCGCGATCCAGCCCAAGGCTCTGTACCCTGATTTCTACCAACACGGCCATCTCCCTTCGAACCTTCTCACTCTATCAGGATTCAAAGTCCTACACCTCACTCTTCAATTCGGAACGCCTCAGCAACAAGTACTCCAAAGCGAGCGCCTGGTTCGCGAAGCTTGTCCATGACAGGCTCCCTAGAGGGCAAGGCGGTCCCTGAGTTCCTCTACTCGGTCAATCCTCTCCCAGGTGAAGAGCTCTACTTCCCTACCCTCCTCGCCTCCGAGGGGGAGCGTCCTGGGGTCTCGCCCAAAATGACCATAGGCCGCAGTGGGTTGAAAGATGGGATTCTCCAGGCCCAACCGCTCACTGATGGCCCGGGGACGGAGGTCGAAAACCTCCTTGACGACAGCTGCGAGCTCGTCATCGGGGCGAACGCCGGTGCCGAAACTGTCCACATAGACCGCCACCGGGACCGCTACCCCGATGGCATAGGCGATCTGGAGTTCGAACCGACGGGCAGCCCCGGCTGCGACCATGTTCTTCGCCGCCCACCGGGCCGCGTAGGCCCCAGACCGATCCACCTTGGTGGCGTCTTTCCCGCTGAAGGCGCCACCGCCATGCCGTCCGATCCCACCGTAGGTGTCCACCATGATCTTTCGGCCGGTAAGACCCGTGTCCCCATGGGGTCCCCCAATGACGAACCGTCCAGTGGGATTGATGTGGAATGTACAGGCGTCAGGATCCAGGAATTCTTCTGGAATGGAGGCCAAGATGCATTTCTCGATGATCGCTTCCTTGAGATCGTCCTGGGCTACATCCGGGGAATGCTGCACGCTCAGGACCACCGTGTCGACTCTAATGGGTTTGTCTCCGTCGTACAGCATGGAGACCTGTGCTTTCCCGTCAGGCCGGACCCAGGGCAACTCACCGGATCTCCGTAGTTCAGCCACCCTTTCGGTGAGACCGTGGGCCAAGGTGATGGGAGCCGGCATCAGCGACGGCGTCTCATCTGTCGCGTAGCCATACATCATTCCCTGGTCCCCTGCCCCACCCGTGTCTACCCCCAAAGCGATATCGGGGGCTTGTTGATCAATGGTCGTGAGGACAGCGCAGGTGTTTCCGTCGATACCGTAATCGGGGTGAACGTAGCCGATGTCTTTCAGAGTCTGCCGAACGATTGCCGGGATTTCCACGTAGGCGTCCGTGGTTATTTCCCCTGAAATCAGGGCCATGCCTGTAGTTACCAGAACCTCGGCTGCAACCCGGGCCCTTGGATCTTGCAGAAGGATCTGGTCCAGGATGGCATCGGAGATCTGGTCCGCGACCTTGTCGGGATGACCCTCAGTGACGGATTCGGAAGTGAATAGTCGTAGGCTCACGGCCGTGTCTTTGCTCAGAGTGAGACGATGAGAAAAATGCGGACTCCCGAGCCACTACCCCCCGGAGGGCGGAACGTTCAGACTCCAGCGACCCGAGAAAGCAGAGAGGTCGACGCTGTCTCCCACCCCCTTCATTAGTCGTTCAGTTACCTCTTTGCTGGTCGGAGCTGCGAGGGCTAGGGCAGCCGCTTTTCTCGCACTCTCAATGCGGAATTCCCGGATCACCTTCTTGATCTCGGGGAGGGACGGCCAGGCGACCGAAAGGGAGTGAATCTCCAATCCGAGGAGGAGGAAGGCGCCCAAAGGATTTGCCGCCAACTCCCCACAGACGCTCACCTCGATCCCCGCGGCTCTGGCGACTCGGGAGACCTGATGAAGTTGTCGAATCACGGCTGGGTGGAAGGGATTGAACAGGTTCGCGAGGCGGGTGTTATTCCGGTCCACCGCCAATGTGTATTGAACCAGATCGTTGGTGCCGATGGAGAAGAAGTCGGCGTGGCGAGCTAGTTCCACGGCGTCTAAAGCCGCAGCGGGAGTCTCGATCAAAAGTCCCAACTTGTACCCTGGGTTGAACGCGAGGCCATCGGCGGTAAGCCGGTCCTCCTCCTCCTTCAACAGGGCCCGGACCCGAAGAACCTCCTCCACGTCGTTCACCAATGGAAGCATGATCCGGATATCACCGTGCGCAGTGGCCCTCAAGAGGGCCCGAAGCTGAGGCCGAAAGAGTTCCGGTTGATCCAGGCAGACCCGGATGGCCCTCCAGCCTAAATAGGGATTTGCCTCCCGGGGCATGTGGAGAAAATTGGGAAACTTGTCCCCACCTAGGTCGAACGTCCGAATGATGACGGCCGACTCGGGGAAAGTCTGGACCACGTGACGGTATGCCTCGTACTGCTCCTGCTCACCGGGTAGGGCGGATCGGCCGACCACGAAGAATTCCGTTCGAAAGAGCCCCACTCCCTGGGCACCATGACTCTGGGCATGATCCGCCTCCCAGGGAAGGTCCAGATTCGCACGCAGGGCCACGGGTTGGCCATCCTGGGTGACGGCGTCCAGCTTTGAGATCTCGTGAATCTCCTCCTCCCACACACGAAGCTGGACTTCCCTCCCTCGGAAGATCCTACGCTCCCGTTCAGTGGGTTTGAGGATGATCCGCCCTATCCGGCCATCCAGGATCGCTTCCTGACCATCCTTGGCCAGCGTCGTGATGTCTCCAAGGCCTACCACCGCAGGCAAAGAGAGAGATCGGGCCAAAATCACCCAGTGGGAGGTTCTGGTTCCCTCGTCCGTGGCCACCCCCCGGATCTTCTCCAGGTCGAACTGAACTGCCATGCTGGGGGTGAGGTTCCGGGCGACGAGGATGACGGGGTGCTCAGGTTTAGCTGGTTCAAACGGGTCCGGAAGGTCCAGGATCCGGTGAAGGAGTCGAGAGTGGAGGTCATCCAGGTCGTTGATGCGATCCAGGACCATGGGCTTGTAGGTCCGCTCCCACATGGCCTTCAGCTCCAGGATTCTCCACTCGAAGGCCTGGGCCGCAGTGAGATGGTTACCCCGGATATAGTCGATAGTCCGGTCCACCACCTCGGCATCATCGAGCATGACGATTTGAGGATCGAAGATCCTGGCCTCCATGGTGCCGACACGAGAAGAAGTAGCCTCCATTAAGGCTTGGAGGTGGTCTCTTGTATCTTCCCGGGCCTTCTGAAAGCGATCGACCTCCAACTCCACTTGGTCGGCCTCGACTCGCCGGTGGATCACTTCCGGGATGCCCCAGCTCAAAAGCTGAATCTTCCCCTCGACTATCCCTTCAGAAACGCCAAAGCCGTCTCGTATGATTGGCATCGATTATTCCTCCTCAAATCCCCGTCGAACCAGATCGGTGAGGGCGTTCAACGCCTCCTCCGAATCAGGCCCCGAGGCTGTAAACCGGAGAGTAGATCCTTGCTCAGCCGCCAGCATCAGAACGCCCATGATGCTCTTCCCATTCACCTGAAGGCCGTCCTTCTCCACATGAATCTCCGATTGGAAAGAACCTGCCAGCTTCACGAGCTCTGCGCCCGGTCGAGCATGGAGCCCGGCCCGGTTCACCACTTGTACAAAAGCCTCCCTGGCCTCGATATCATTCATCCAACCCACCCCACCAAAAAGATCAAACCGATCGCTGCTGAGATTCCCCAAAACGTCCATCTCCATCCACTTTGCCCAACCAGGCTTCCCAACCAGATCCCCCAGATTCCACCGGCGACGCCCAGGAGAAGCCAGGGCCAGTTGTCGCCCGCCCACCCCCATCCAATTGCGAGGCCAAAGAGGCCTCCCAGCAGGAACACTCCAGCGGCTGCGAAATGGTCCGCTTTCCTGGGAAAAGCCACGGTCCGGAGTGGGTCGCCCACCTGGCTTCCCCATTCGAGTCCCACTCGGAACCCCCAGGCCCTGAGGGCCAGGTGACCAAGGTTGTAAACGATGAGGAAGAAGAACACCGTTACTCCCGGTGGCGCCCCGGCAAGGGCGAGAACCAAGGAAGCCAAGACGGTTGCTGGTCGCCACCCCACCCAGATGAGCGAGTCCCCGAGGCTTCCCAGAGGCCCTCTCACCGCCAGCTTGAAGCGCCGAATCTCCTCCGGGTCCCTCTTCTCCCATTCCATTCGGCTTACCGCCCCGAGGGCCAGGTTGGCAAGATAGGGGTGGGCGTTAAAGTGTTCGGAGTGCCTCTGAAGGGTCTCCTGGAGGCCCTCTGGGTTTCCCCTGTGGAGTTTTCGGAGAACCGGTAATATGGCGAAGGCGAAACCATTACCGATCATCGTCCGATTGTTCCAGGATCCCTGGATCAGAAAGGACCGGAGGAAGGTCGAGAAGCGGGCCATCTTGCCGGAAGTTTTCACAGGATCAGGCTCGCCAAGAGGAATCCTGTCAGTCCAGCGCCGAAAAGAACCCCCCGGCGTCGCCACCCTCCCAAACTTCCCACGAAGGCCCCTGCCGGGATGGAAGCTCCGATGGCTAGAAGGGCAAGAGTCCCTGTCATCCCCAGGGGCCAGGCTTCAGCAGCAGTGCTGGCCACCCACGCTCCCAGGACCAGACCGGCCAGAGAAAGGAGGCATCCTCGGCCAAAGTCAAGAAGAAGACCGCCGAGGTGGGCCCCTACGACCCGGGCCGGCGTGACTTCCATTCGAGACGGATCAGGGACCAGGCGTCCGTTAATCTTTCGAAGGACCCTTACCGAGGCGGCGCCAACACGACTGAGCAGGAGCCCCAGAACCGCACCCGCTGCGACCCCGGCCGGACCCGAAATGGCTACCCCGGTGGCCACAGCCACCAGAGCCGGGGGGCCGCCTTCCGGAAACTCAGCACCCCCCACGGGAAAGATGGAGATGAAATACACCTCCAGGATCCCGCCGATCAGGAGGCCGAGAACGGGGTCGCCAACCATCCAGCCCGTCAAAGCCCCTGCAACCAAGGGCCGTGAGATCATGAACTGGCCCAGAGAAGTTCCGTCCAGGGCCAGGAGTCCTCCCAGAAGGGTGAGGGGAAGGAGGTCCATGCCTAGAAGGCTGTTGCGAAAGTGGGGCGAGCCGCGTTACGGGCGCCACGGGGCCATATGGTAGGCGGGAGTTCGAGCCGAGCTTGCGAGACGACCGAGTGAAACGAGGTCAACGCATAGCCGTGCGCTACGGCGAGAACTCCCAACGAAGAGACCACGCTTCGCGCGGTGCCCGGCCCCGTGCCGTCGTAACCCGAAGGGCACAGGGGGGTTGCGGCCGGGCACCGCCGCGATAGCGGTGGTCGCGGCGTCAGAACTCCTCCCCGAGGCTTCAGCATCGCATTCGTCGTCCTTCCTTGTCTGGCATCCGCAAGCGGGCACCGCTGCGAAGCAGTGGTCCTGGGCGGCCGCACCCCACTTCCGCAACAGCCTTCTATAGGTCTCTAGTCCAATCTGCCAAGGAGAGCCTCAAGGGTCACCTTCGGCGAACCCGGGAGATCCTGGGCTGAGATCTCCACACCTTCCTTCGCCAATTCCATCAGGATGACCCTATCCGACTCATCCAAGAAGAGATATGGGAGGACCTCCACCCTGCCCTTCCTCAGATGCAGCCCACCAAGGTTCAGAACCTCCCTCTCCAGGCCCCCACCCGAGGCAAGCTCCAACATGGTGGGAAGATCCCGGGTGAGGAGTACGCTTCGGAGCTCGGACTCCCGCCAGGCGGGAAGCTCGCTTCTCGCGGGAACAGGGGCGACAAATTCCACCCCGATCCGCTCGGGGACCCCAAGGGTGTAAAGCTCCTGCTCCCACTCGCTGGTTGCAAGCGAGGAGTCCACCACCAGGTATCTGTCTGGCCGAAGCTGGCTCCCCCAACCCACCACCACTTGGCCATGGATCAGCCGCTCGTCAACCCGATTCAGTACGATGGGCATGGTTAGAAGGCTTTCCCCGAATAATCCGGAACGCTTTGGACGCTCCCCTTTCCCTTCTCCATGAGCCGAGGCACCAATTCCTCCAGTGGGAGATCACGGTGGAACACGAAGTCCAACAAGATGGGGAGGTTTACCCCGAAGACAACCGCAGCATCCGTGCCCTCTCGACAGCAGATTTGAGCCGTTACCGCGCAACTTCCACTGGGTAGGTCCGTAAAAACGATCACCGGGCCTCGTCCAAGAAGCTCGGTTACCTCCGCATGAAGAGCCTCGGGGGACTTTCCGTCATTGGTCACAGCTCTGAGGGCCTCTTCCCCCACCCCGGAGATTCGAGCTACGGCGTCCACCATGCCCTCTGCCATGGCGCCGTGAGCCAAGACCACGCCCTGTATCGAGGACTCCTTATTCATAGTCCTGTTCGAGGTACTCTTTGACAGGGCGCATGGCCTCTCGGAGCTTTTGATCGAACTCCATTGCAGGGTCAATTCCTGCGTATTTGAGGAGATGGTTCATGGCTACCACCTCCGATATCACGGTGATGTTCTTGCCGGGGTTGAGAGGTACGGTCACCTTTGGCAGGGTCACCCCAAGGATCACCGTCGTCTCACGCTCGAGACCCGTCCTGCTGTATTCCCGCGTGTCGTCCCAGGCCTCCAGTTGGACCACCACCTCAATTCTCTTCTGCTGCCGGATAGCCCGAATCCCGAAGAGTGCTTTGACGTCGATAATCCCTACGCCCCGGATCTCCATATGGTGCCGTTGGACTTCGTGGCCATGGCCGAGGATGATGTCATGGCCGCGACGGGTGGCAAAGACCAGGTCATCTGCCACAAGACGGTGACCCCTCTCCACCAGGTCGAGGACACACTCACTCTTCCCGATGCCGCTTTCCCCAACGAAAAGGAGCCCGACGCCGTAGACGTCGGCCAGGGAACCGTGAAGGCTCACTGCGGGAGCAAGAGCCGTTTCCAGGTAGGGGTTCAGCCGTTGGAAGAACTGGCCCGTTCCCATGGAAGTTCTGAAAACGGGTATCTGGTACTCCTTGGCCGTCTTCAGGAACTGATGGTCGACATCCATCTCCTTCGTAACAAACACCACTGGAACGTCATAGTGGAATAGATGCCGGAGACGCTCATCGACCAGGGTGGGGTCCAAGGAGTCCAGATACGCCATCTCCGTTTCCCCGAACACCTGGACCCTCCCCGCCACCACACGCTCGGTGAAACCGGCAAGAGCGAGACCCGGACTGGCAGGGTCCGGATGGGTAATAGTCCGACTGAGGTCCGTCTCCGGGGTGAGGTTCTCCAGCCCGAGCATCTCCTCTCGGTCTCGTAGGAACTCTACGACGGTGATCTGTCTCTTCACGCGACGCTCAATCTACATCTAGGGTGGGAGGTTCCGTGGAACTCGAACGGTGGTAGTCCTTTTTCTGTTTCCGCCGCCGGCGAAGCATTCTAGAGAGCCGGTCCACCATTTGATCCACGGCTTCCCGGAACTCCATGCCTTCCCCGCTCGCCACCAATGGTTCCTCCCGGTCGACCTTCAGGATGGCATCGACCTTCTTTAGGTGCTTCTCAACCTCAAAAACCACCTCGGCTCCTGATAGCCGAGGCTCGTATCGGGAGAGTTTTCCAAGCTGTTCTTCGGTTCGATCCCGGACTGCCTCCGGAACC
>JBDHMC010000034.1:0-10938 GCA_039656355.1 Gemmatimonadota bacterium
AAAGGCAACCAGGAAGATCAGACCTGAAGCCATCAGTATGTAGGTCTGGGGCTCTGGCGCCACCGATTGCACGAGCATTTCCTGTCTCCCGAGAATTTGCGTGCCGTCGGCAGTCATGGGAGTCAGGACGTTCCACGAGGCAAAGTCGAAGTCTCCGGGGCTCCAATCCGGTGCCGACACCTGACCGAGCCAAGGGCTGGTATACACGGCAGCAGCCAAGTACGTCGGCGTCATGATCGTCCAGATGGCCGCTTGGACCGCGGACCAGTGTGCCGTGCCCCCCGTGGCGAAGTACTGCGAGGCCAGCCAGGCAGCTTTTTGATAGCGTAAGAGCGGTGAGCCGTAGACGGAGCTCACATGCGCCGTGGCTCCCAGCCGGGTTTGGCTTACGTTCCCCATCCCTACGTTGGAGACCCATGCGTTGATATCGGAGCCTGTATAAATGCGGTTCTTGTAGTCGATGCAGTACAGGGTGAACATCGGCCTGTCGATCCCACTGTGTCCCACCAGGGCAGCATACGGACCGACAAATGACGTGTTGAACCCAGCGCCGACCACGTAGCTCCCCTTATTGAACTCATATTCAAAGAGCGTTTGGTCGTATAAATACGGGGCCCAGGTGGCGGAAGTCTGGGGCTGCGCTGCCAGGGGCTGAGCCACTAGCATCAACAAACCAAAAAGAACAATTCCGGATCGTTTCATTTTTCTTTCCGTTCAGATCGCCTGCGTCGCGAAAAAGGGAACGAGCTACCGACGCCCAAAACTTTGCAAGGCACGTGCCCTTCTGGCGCGGCATCTATCTTTATAAAACCGAACAAAAGAACTGTTTCCTGGGTGCAACATTTTCCCAGTTAAGTCACTGTCATTAATAGACTTAAGATCATGTCGGACAATTCGTCCCTCCCCTGGCGTCCGCCCGAAGTCTCCAATTCAGGACGTCTCAACCGTAGTTACCCCTGATTACCTTGTTGCGGAAACGCAACTGTTCGTCTCGAGGGTGCCGCGGGGTGGACCCGACAAGAAATGAGGTCCCAGGCGCCACCCGTTCATTCCCCACCCCTGCTCGGATGAGAGATCGCTGCACCCTCCTGACCCCATCACCCTACCCCTACTCCCCTGCCACCTGATGGATCCCTGACACCCAAGGTGGAGAGAATCTCACCTACCTGCTCCCCAGCCTTTTCGATGCAGGCATTCATGCTGATTCCGTGAAATGAGCTCCCGGCGATCCAAAGGCCGGGCCGTTCCTCAAGCCGTGTCTGGATAGCTTCCATCCGGCCCCCATGCCCGACCGTATACTGTCCGATTCCCAGGGGCCAACGATAGATTCTGAAAAAGAGGGGTTCGGCCTTCAGTCCCATCGTAGTCTCGAGGTCGGACCGAACGTGGGAAATGAGAGTCCCTTCTTCCGCTCCCACTGCACCAGGATCGTGAGCCCCGCCTATCATGGCCCTGAGGAGCACTTGCCCCTCCGGAGCCCGCCCCGGGAAGATGCTCGAGTCCCAAAGACACCCGAGGATCCGGGGCCCGGCTCCTCGGGGAACAAGGAACCCGAACCCTTTGGGGGCCCCTCCCATCGCGGATGCTTGAAAGGCCAGGGCCACCACCGCCAACCCCGCAGTTCGAATCTCACCGACCGTTGCTGACAGGTTCCCATCGAGATCCGCCAGAATGGTCTGGGCACGTGGGGACGGAACCGCGACAACAACCGCGTCTGCGGAGATAGACTCCCCTGCAGCCGTCCGGATGGCCCTCGGCGCCATCGACTCACCCCGGCTGCCATCCCCTTCTCTTCCCTTCCTATCTCCTACCGCCACCACCTTCACCCCGAAACGCACCGAGCCCTCCAACTCCCGAGCCAACGCCTTGGGCAGCGTGTCCAGCCCTCGCCGGAAGGACGTAAGAGTTCCTCCGGGCCCTGCCGGACCTCCAGGCTGAACCAGATCCTGGAAGTTCTCCCCCCGCGAACGCCGCTTCCGGGCCTCCTGCTTCGCGGTCCGACGATCCTTCATCCGGGCCACCATGGCCTTCACCAGCCCCCCGTGCTCCTCCTCCATGGCTGCCATACGGGGGAAGGAGCTGGCCAAACTCAGCTCATGTACGTCCCCGGCGAACACCCCGGAAACCATGGCATCGATAAGGACCGAAGCAGCCTCATCACCAATCCTCCGAGAGGCGAACTGGAAAATGGTCTCGTCCACCCCTTCCGGCCTCCGCCTGGCAAAGGGTTCAGCCAACACTCGAAGGCGACCGGGAAGGGAGAGCACAGGACTTCGAAGAAAGCTGACGGGACCGGAGGGCAGAAGATGAAGCCTGCCGTCCCGATAGAGGAATCGTTGGGCGGCAGATTCATCCGCCTTTTGGACCTCAGATTCCAATCCGAGACGACGGACGAGTGCGGGCGTGGTGGGGACGTTATCCAGGTACCCGTTCGGGCCTGTTTCGATAGTGAAGCCTTCGACCCGGTCCGTCCGGATATTGCCGCCGGGCCGATCCGAGGCTTCCAGTACGAGCACCTCCAGGCCACCGGGGACCTGGGAGGCCCTGTCCTTTAGATGGAGAGCCGTGGTGAGACCGGCGATTCCTCCACCGACAACGACAACTCGCTTCATACTGTGCGACTAAACACCGGGCCGTCCCCCGTCTTGGCCTCCAAGTACCGATCAAAAGCCATGCAGACGTTCCGGACAAAAAGGCGCCCTTCTGCCCGCACCAGGAGTCTTTCTTCGGTCACCTCCACAAACCCGGCCTCCCTCACGTCCCGAAGACGGTCCAGAGACCCCCCGAAATACTCGTCGAACTCGATCCCGAAACGTTCGCTCACATCAGACTTGGAGACCTGGAAATTGCACATGATCTCCCGGATCACATGCTGGCGGATCCGGTCGTCCTCGTCCAGAACGTATCCCCGCTGGACCGGAAGCCTCCCTGCGTCCAGAGCCTCATAGTAGGTGGAGAGCTTCTTCTCATTCTGGAAGAAAGCACCTTGAACCTCCCCGATTCCGCTGACGCCGAAAGCGAGCATATCCGACGCCGGCATTACGCTGTAACCCATAAAGTTCCGGTGAAGGCGCCCCTCCCCGGCGGCTAGGGCCAACTCATCGTCGGGGAGTGCAAAATGGTCCATCCCGATGGGCTCATACCCGGCGCCGAGAAACCGCTCCATGGCCATGAGATAGAGCTGGAGTTTCAAATCTGGCGATGGCAGAGATTCCTTATCGAGCTTCTTCTGGTGGCCTCGGATCCAGGGAACGAACGCGAAGGAATAGAGAGCGACCCGGTCGGGACGAAGCGCTAGGATTTGATCGAGATTGGTTTCGAAAGTCTCCAGCCTCTGTTCGGGGAGTCCATAGATGAGGTCCAGGTTGATCCCCTCCTTGAACCCCACCCTCCGAGCAAAGTCCATGAGGTCCGCTGTCTGCTCGTAGGTTTGATCCCGGGTGATGGCCTTTTGCACCTCAGGGGTCAGGTCCTGGACCCCCATGCTCAGGCGGTTGAATCCCACCTCAACGAGTCGGTGGAGATGGTCATGAGAGGTGACCCGAGGATCGACCTCGATGGCCATCTCTGCCCCTTCGACGAAGTGGAAATGCCCCCTGTACTTGGCCATGAGGTCGGATAATTGGTCCGGGCTGAAGTACGTCGGGGTTCCCCCTCCCCAGTGCATCTGGACCACATCACGACGGTCGGGAAGCTGCTCGGCCACCCGGTCGATTTCCAGCTTCACATACTCCAGGTACTTCTCGGCAACCGGCAAGTGAGGCGTAATGACTACGTGGCAGCCACAGAAGAGACACCGATGCTCGCAAAATGGCAGGTGCGCATAGAGACTAAGGACGGCTTCCGATCCCTGGCCGTTAGCCTGGGTCAACCTCTCCCGGTAGGCATCTGTCCCCACACCCTCATGAAACTCCACCGCGGTGGGATACGAGGTGTATCGGGGCCCAGGTCGGTCGAAGCGCCGAATGGTCTCCAAGTCCAGGCCTGACCCGGCGTGGCTCACCCGCCCTCCTCCTGAGTCCACTCGTGGACCTTGTCGACCAGATAGGCTAATGCGTCCGGATCGGTGGCTCGCTCAATCCCGTGCCCAAGGTTGAAGATATGTCCCGGTACGGGGCCAGCCTCCATGAGGACTCGGCGAATTTGGGTCCCAAGCGCCTCCCTGGGAGCGAAAAGGGCGGCCGGATCCAGATTGCCCTGGACTGCCAGGTCCGGCCCCACGATGGCCCGGGCTCTGGAGAGAGGAAGCCGCCAGTCGATCCCCAAAACATCGGCGCCAGCCAAAACGGAGTCTTCCAGGAGAGTGGCTCCCTGGTTGGGGAAATAGATGAGAGGCAAGCCCAGGTCTCTTAGCCCCTCGATGGTCCTTCTAACGGCAGGGAGGGCGAAGCTACGAAACTCATAGGGGCTGAGGAGTCCCGCCCAGGAATCGAAGATCATGAGGGCCTGGGCTCCGGCTTCCGCCTGCGCCCGCAGATAGGCAGTCATGGTATCCGCCAGCCTGTTCAGAAGGACCCTGGCAGCATCCGGTTCGGCAAAGAGGAAGGACTTGGCCTGAATGAACGTCTTGGATCCCGCTCCCTCCACCACGTAACAAAAGAGGGTCCAGGGAGCCCCCGAAAAGCCGATGAGTGGAGCCGTTGTTGGAAGCTCTTTTCGGAGGATTCCAATGGTTTCCATGACAAAGGGGACGGTTTCCCACGGGTCGGCGATCCGCAGCCGGTCCACGTCGGCTGGGCTCCGCACGGGGTTTTCGATGACTGGGCCGGGGTCGAAGCCCAGTTCGATCCCCATGCCTTCTACCGGCGTCATGATATCGCTGAAGAGAATCGCCGCATCCAACTCGAATCGACGGATGGGTTGGAGGGTGACTTCCGCCGCCAGGTCAGGGGTCTTGGTGAGGGTCAGGAAGTCCACCTTCTTCCGTACCGCGCGGTACTCGGGAAGGTAGCGCCCCGCCTGCCGCATGATCCAAACAGGAGTATGGGGGACCGGCTTTCGCCGGCACGCCGCCAGAAATGGCGGCTCGAAGGTCGTCATTCTCTCACCCAGCCTTCCCACCAAACACCTCACCCAATACTTCGCGGGTGGCATCAAGCGCATCGTCGATGTCCGCTTCGGTGTGGGCGGAGGAAAGGAAAAGGGCCTCAAAGGGGCTGGGAGCCAGGTAGAATCCGCGATCCAACATACCCCAGAAGAAAACCCTGAAGGCCTCCCGATCAGAGCGAGCTGCGGAGTGCCAGTCGGTGACTGGGTCGGGAGAAAAGAAGAGGGAGGCCATGGATCCCACACGGGTCCAATGAAGAGGATACCCCTCCTCCGCAATCATCTTCCGAGTCCCATCCTCCAACTGCCGCCCCCGCTCCTCCAGAGTCTCGTAAACCTGAGGGTTGTCCCTTAGGTAGGAGAGGGCCGCAGTGCCGGCGGCCGTGGCCAACGGGTTTCCAGAAAGGGTACCGGCCTGATAGACCGGCCCTTCGGGAGCGATCTGGCGCATGAGATCCGCACGGCCTCCGTATGCTCCCACCGGTAGCCCACCACCTATCACCTTCCCCAGGGTCGTAAGATCCGGCATGACCCCGAACCTCTCCTGGGCGCCACCCAACGCCACCCTGAACCCCGTCATGACCTCATCAAAGATCAAGAGGGCCCCTTCCTTGGTGCAGAGGACCCGGAGCCCTTCCAGGAACCCCTCCAAGGGGGGGACACATCCCATGTTCCCTGCCACCGGCTCGACGATCACGCATGCAATCTCCCCCGGGTTCCCATCGAACTGGGCTTGAACCGATGCCAGGTCATTATAATCCGCAACAAGCGTGTCCTGGGCAGCGCCCGGGGTCACACCGGGGCTGGAAGGCACCCCCAGGGTCGCCGCGCCGGACCCCGCTTCCACCAAGAATGCATCAGCGTGGCCGTGATATCCCCCACGGAACTTGATCATCTTCGGCCGGCCGGTGGCGGCCCGGGCAAGGCGAACGGCACTCATGGTGGCCTCAGTACCCGAGTTCACCAACCGTACTACCTCCACCGACGGCACCAATTCCACCACCAGCTCCGCCAACTCGATCTCTCCAGTCGTCGGCGCCCCGAATGACGTCCCCAGCTTCAGAGCCTCATAGACAGCCCGCCGAATCCCCTCTTGGTTGTGGCCCAGAATCATGGGACCCCAGGAGCCAACAAAATCCAAGTAGGCATTCCCGTCCGCATCGGTAACCCGTGCCCCGTCGGCCCGGGTTATGAAGAGGGGGTCGCCCCCCACGCTCCCAAAGGCCCTGACTGGGCTGTTCACCCCGCCCGGAATCGTCTCTTTCGCCCTCTCGAAGAGCTTCTGGCTCAATTCACTCCTAGACATCATTCAGCCAGCGGGCCACGTCCTTCCCGAAGTACGTCAAAATCATGTCTGCCCCGGCTCGTTTGATCCCCAAAAGGCTCTCCATGGCCACGCGTTTCTCGTCCACCCATCCCTTTTCTGCCGCCGCTTTGATGAGGGCGTATTCGCCTGAGACCTGATAGGCCGCAGTGGGAAGACCGAAGGTGTCCTTTACCCTCCGGATCACATCGAGGTAGGCCAAAGCGGGCTTTACCATGACGATATCGGCCCCCTCTTCGATATCCAGCTCCACTTCCCGAAGGGCTTCTTCGACATTCGGAGGATCCATCTGATAGGCTTTTCGGTCTCCGAAGGCGGGCGCCGAGTTAGCAGCATCCCGGAAGGGTCCATAGAACGCCGAAGCGTACTTGGCCGCATAGGAGACGATGGGCATGTCCATTAATCCCTGTTGATCCAGCGTATCCCTGATGGCCCATACCCGACCATCCATCATATCCGAGGGAGCCACGGCATCCGCTCCGGCAAGGGCGTACGTAAGCGCCGCCTGAGCGAGGAGATCCAACGTAGAATCGTTCTCCACTTCACCCGTCTCCGTGAGGACCCCGCAGTGCCCATGGCTTGTGTACTCGCACATGCAGACGTCGGCCCAGAGGAGGAGATCCGGCACCTCCTCTTTTATGGCCTGGATCGACCGGGGCACCAATCCCTCCGGGTTGTAGGCCTCCGTTCCTTCCGGGTCTTTGTCGTCGTCATGAGGGACGCCAAAAAGAATGACCGCCGGAATACCCAAACCGTGGATCTCCGCAGCTTCCTTCACAATCTCATCAACCGAAAGCTGAGAGACGCCGGGCATGCTGGTGACTGGGTTTCTGACCCCTTCCCCGGGAACTACAAAGAGGGGAACGATAAGGTCGTCTACAGAGAGGAAGGTCTCCCGAACCATCCGCCGCCAGTTCTCATTCTGTCGAATCCGGCGGGGGCGATGGGTAGGAAATGCCATGGTATGATCGCCTTTCAGTCAGGTTGCTTCTTATTGATGTTTCGGTTTGTTGGGATACTCACTGAGCCCAGTTTGGGGGCGTCACATCGTTACCGCTCTCCCCGCCGCATCAGCCAGCCCCTGCAAGGTCGGCGTCTCTGCCACCGCCAGGCTCACCCAGCCTGCCTCACCCAGGGCCTCGGCGGTGGTGGGCCCCATGGCCGCGGCCGGGGTGCCTGACGCAAGCCGGCCAAAAAGATCCTCCCCAATCCCCGCACGAAAGGCGTTCAGGGCTGAGGGGCTGGCAAAAGTGATGACCTGAACTTCCCCGGCCTCCACCGAGGCCCGGCAGGCGGCTTCGTCCAGGGGAAGGGTGACCATCCGATACGCCGTCACCCGATCCACCTTCGCTCCGAGTTTCGACAACCCATCCGGGATCACATCCCGAGCGATGGCGCTGGCCGGGAAGAGGACTCTCGCATCCTGGGCGTCACCGGCGGTCCGGAACGCCTCCACCAAGCCCTCACCACTTCCTTCCGCAGGAATCCGATGGACCGGCCAGCCGGCTCCCTCCAGGGCAGCTGCGGTGGAGGGCCCCACTGTAGCCATTCTCAACCTTTCCGGCGGATCGGAAATTCGACTCACAACAGCTTCCACGGCTCTGGGGGAGGAGAAACAAACCCAGTCGTATTCCCAGATTCGGCAAAGAGCCGACAGGAGGGGGCACAGGTCCTCCGGTGGCGCGAAACCGATGCTACCCCAGTCCAGAACTCGGGCTCCCCGTTCCTTTAGAGCCAGGGTCAGGGGGCCCTCCCCCTCTTCCCCCCGGGTAACGGCAACACCCACGCCGCTCAAGACACCCTCACCGCTCACTAGACTCGCCTCGAATCTCGTCCAAAATCTCGCCCCCACCTTGCCGAAGGAGCTTTTCGGCCAAAGCCACCCCCAGCTTTTCCGCGTCCTCGACTGACCCGGAGATCTCCCCGTCCACGGCCCGGGTCCCGTCCAGGGAGCACACTACGCCTCGGACCCTGAGCCTGGAATTTTCCACCTCAGCAAAGGCCCCAACAGGGACCTGGCAGCCGCCTTCCAGCATCCTTAGTAGTGCACGCTCGGCCGTGGTGGCCGCCCGGGTTTGGGAATGTTCCAGCTTTCCAACCCACTCGGCCGCGTCTGCGTCGGCGGCCCGCATTTGGACTCCGATGGCCCCTTGGGAGACTGCAGGGAGGAAGGTCTCGAAGGGGAGATAGGCCGAGATCCGGTGGGCCAGATCAAGTCGTTTCACCCCGGCGGCAGCCAAGATGATGGCGTCATATTCCCCTTCATCGAGCTTTCGGATCCGGGTCGGCACATTCCCTCGGAGTTCAGCCAACTGGAGGTCCGGACGCCATCTAGCCAGGAGGGCCCGTCGCCGCAGGCTACTGGTGCCCACCTTGGCTCCCCTCGGTACGTCGTCAGGCGTGTGGACAGGCTCCTGGGCCTGGGAGAAGAGCAGGGCGTCCCGGGGGTCTTCTCGTTCCATCACTGCACCCAGGGTAAGGCCCGACGGCATCTCGGTGGCCAGATCCTTCAGACTGTGAACGGCCAGGTCCACATGATTCTGTAGGAGAGACTCTTCGATCTCCTTGGTGAAAAACGCCTTCCCCTGAACCTGTGATAACGGGACGTCCTGGATTCTGTCCCCTTCGGTTTTGATGAGAATCAGCTCCGGGTCTGGAGTCCCGGGGACGGCTCTGAGCGTCGCCGCCACATACTCGGCCTGCCACCGAGCGAGGGCCGAGCCCCGGGTACCGATTCGGATACGCCTGGGAGGGGAGTTCATGTGGTTTCCTTCTCCCCATCGTCCGGGATCGGTTCATCCGCAACCTCCGGGGCACCCTCAAGCTCATCCCCAGCCCCCGTCTCAGCCTCAGACTCCTCCGCACCATCCTTCTCACTGCCTCTTTGGAACGACTCCACATCGAGTTCGAACAGCTCCTGGATGGCGACGAGCTTGTGGATACCATGGGCGCTAGACGCTTCCACACTACGGATCCGCGTAGTGGGTTGGTGCAGGAGTTTGTTGAGAAGAGCCCTAGTGTACTCCTGAAGTGCCTCCCGATCAGCGGAATCGAAGTTTTTGACCTGCCGATCCAATTCTTTATCCGCAATCTCCTGGAAACGCCCCCGGAGGGCTCGGATCACAGGCACCATCTCCAGAGACTCGAACCAGGCCAGGAATCGATCCACCTCCTCCACGACGATCCCCTCCACCTTCGGAATCTCCCTCCTGCGCCGGCTCCGGTTTTGGTCGGCGATACTCTCCAGCGCGTCCAGGTCGTAGAGGAACATCCGATCCAGGTCGCCTACGTTGGGGTGGACATTCCTGGGATTGGAGATATCCACCAGAACCTTGGGCCCACGAGCTGACCGTTTTAGAACTCTAGCCATCCGGTGGGCGTCGATGATGGGTCCTCGCGCCCCCGTGGCGGTTACGATGACCTGGGCTTCCACCAAGGCCCCGTCCATCTCCTCCCAGGGGCGTGCTCGGCCGCCCAGATCCTCGGCCAACTCCTGGGCCCGCTCAAAGGTCCGGTTCACGACGGTAAGGAGCTTGGGATGGGCATCGGCAAAGTGCCGGGCCACCAGGGCCCCGGTCTCACCTGCGCCGATTACCAGGACCGAGTACCGCTCCATGCGATCCAGGATTTTTTGGGCCATCTCCACGGCCGCATGGGCCACCGAGACCGTGCCCCTCCCAATCTCCGTTTCGGTTTGAGCCCGTTTTCCGACATGCACCGCCGTGTTGAAGAGACGCGTCAAGAGGGCGCCGGAGGCCCTATGCCGATCAGCGACCTCGTGGGCACCCCTGACCTGACCAAGAATCTGGGTCTCCCCAATCATTAGAGAGTCCAACCCGGAGGCCACTCGAAACAAGTGTCGAACCGTCTCTCGACCTGCCCAGGAATAGGTGTGTTTCCCATTGCTCAGATGGGAAACCGCCTTTTGCGCATCTAGGGCCTCCCGGAGTATCTGATCCGCTTCGGCTCTGTCCTTCACGAACCCGTAGACCTCCGTCCGGTTACAGGTCGAGAGAACAGCCATCTCCCGAATCAGGTCCCAGTGGCCCTTGAGCTTGGAATAGAACTCCTCCATCTCTTCAGGGTGCACCTGGACCTCGTCTCTGACTTGAGCCGAAGCCGTTTTGTGACTCACACCGAGGACGAGAAGTTCCATGAGGTTAGGAGAACTGGTGAAAGGAGTTAAAGACGAGGTTCACGGCCAGTGACGAGCCCACCATGAGGAGGAACGCCACCATCGAGAGATACGCCAGTTGGCGGTTCGGCCACCGAAACAGGTACCGGCCTCCCAGCGTGAGGCCGTAGAGGACCCAAAGGACCACAGTGAGCAGGAACTTCGGGTCCGTGTAGAAGCTTCCCTCCAACCATCCCCGCGACGTCAGCTCTCCTGCCCAGAAGCTGCCGAGGAGAATGGCCAGTGTCAGGCCAACCCAGCCGAAGAGAACGGCCCCCAGGTTCAGCCGGGAGAGGGTCTCCAAGTTTGGCAGCCGCCGAAAGATCAAACCCACTCTGTGCTTCTTCAGCTCCCGGTACAGCAAGGCATACATGGCCCCGTAAACTGCTGCCAC
>JBDHMC010000035.1:0-10678 GCA_039656355.1 Gemmatimonadota bacterium
TGAGTACTTGGATGTATCACTCAAGACAGGCCGGACACACCAAATCCGTGTCCACCTGGCCCATCTTGGCCATCCGGTCGTGGGAGACACTCTTTATGGACCCAAATGGGCGAGAGGAATGAGTGGTACCATCCGAGCTTGGGCACAGGAAATGGAACGCCGGGCACCTCGGCAGCTACTCCATTCCTCAGATTTGAGTTTCGTTCACCCAATGTCGGGTGAGGAGATGGAGTTCCATGTCCAGCCACCGGCGGATATGGCGTCAATCGTGCGTTGGGCCAAGGGAGAAGAGGGAGAACAGCCAATCCCCGGTGGTGACGGGCCGGCCGAAGGGGCCCATACTAGATGAATAGGGAACCCAAGGACCCCATGCTCCAGTGCATGGATGGACAATGGCAAAGCTAGACCCACACTTCACCTTCGAGAACTTCGTGGTTGGGCCCGCCAACAGGCTAGCCTCTGCCGCTGCTCGCCGGGCTGCCGAAAGGCCGGGGGTGAGCTACAACCCCTTGTTCATCTATGCCGCCCCGGGGTTGGGGAAGACCCATGTCCTTGGTGCGATCGCCCGCCATGTGGCCAAGGTGTCTCCCGACAAGCGAGTGGAATACCAGACCGCACAGGAATTTCTGCGGGAGTTCGTCAAAGATCCTGCAATAAGAGACCAGGAAGAAGTCCGGGAGCGGTACCGGGAGTTGGACATTCTTCTGGTGGATGACGTTCAGTTCCTCACAACACAAGCAGACGTACAGGCTCTCCTGCTTCTTACCCTGGACACACTGACCGGGGACGGAAAGCAGGTGGTACTTGCCAGCGACCGGCCGCCTGCGGAGATCGACGGCCTCGGGGCACACCTTCGTACTCGTTTCGAGGGAGGCCTGTTGGTGGATATCGGGCCCCCGGAGTATGAGACACGAGTTGCCATCATCCAGAAGTGGATTGAGTCCCGCCTACAGATTTTGGAGCCAGGTGTTCCAGATGCCATTGGGCGTTTTCCCATCCAGACCGTGACGGAGCTCCAACGCGCGCTGAAACGTATCCTGGAAACACAGGAGTTGGAGGATCGGATCATCGACGCGGAGGAAGCGACGGCAATCCTTGAGCAGCATGAACCGGGTGAATCCGGCCTCGGTGGATCCGAGATGGGCCTCTTCCTGGATGAACTCTCGGATACCGTCGCTGCCAAAGTGCAGGCCCAGGAGGCACCTTGGCGCCGGCTCCTCAGAGAGTTGGCCGAGGAGGTGGAGGCCGAGGAGTTCAAAGCGGACCGACTGCGACGGCAAATGGAGGAGGAGACTCCCCCCCGAGATCTTGATGGGATGTTACGGGAGTTCAACGGGACGATTCAGCGGCTCAAGACGATCAGGGGAGCACTTGATGCCGCCGGAAATCCATGGCCCGAAGCGGCGTTTGGAGTTCTCCGGGACCCGGAGCGATTGGATGAGGCAGAAGCTCTTCTGGCCTCGGCCACCGAGCGAGCGCGACCCTTCGATGATCTACCCGCTGGGCCGGCCCTGAAGGAACTTGGGGGAGAGGTTCCCCAGCTTGTCATTCGGGCGGCCGATCAGTTGGTGAACACTGATCGGCCGGAGTACAACCCCCTCTACGTTTGGAGTTCCGACGGCTTGGCTGCCCGGGCTTTACTCCATACTGCCGGCCGAAGCAAACTCCAGGAGAATGAGGGAGTCCGGGTTGCACTGACGTCCGTGTCTGCCTTCGCGGAGGATTTCATCCACTCTCTAACCCTGGGTGTGGCAGGAGCCTGGCGGGAGCGGTGGTGGTCTGCGGATCTCCTTCTCATAGACGGGGCCCAGAGTCTTTCCGACACCGAGCGGGCCCAGGAGGAGTTCTTTCAGCTCCTCGAGGCCCTCCAACGTCGGCGGGCCAGGGTCATGATCGCCGCGGACCGACCTCCGGCACAGATATCCGCCCTGGATGATCGCTTGAGGGCCCGTCTGGAAGGGGGACTCGTCGTAGAGGTCGAGGTGGAGGCCGCCGGTCTTTCCCCAGAGCTTCGGGAGAGTCTAATGACCTCGGTTCCCCGGGAGCCTCTCCCGGGGGCTGAGAAGAGTGACATCATGGACGAGGACCGAGAGTGGATCAGATCATTCCAACCTGGGGCCCCGGTTGACCAGGCGGGTTCCCCAGGACTCCAGGAGGGTGAGGACGGTGGCTTCCTGGAGGTTCTGGCGTCTGATCGGGAAGAATCCACGACTGTGGAGGCCTGGATCCCCTCTCCAGAGCAGGTGGTGTGGAACTGGCCTAAGCTGGAGGAGCGAATCGGTGAGGAGCTGGACTAATGGCCATTGAAGGCTCTCTTGCCGACGTCAGCCTGGCAGATATCTGCCAACTCCTCTCTTTGGGGCGGAAAACGGGGTGCCTGACCGTAACAGACCGATCCAACTTCGGCTACATCTACTTCAAGAAGGGAAGGGTGATCTACGCTTCGGTCCTGAATCGCCCTGATCGTCTCGGTGAAATCCTTGTCAAAAACGGGGTTGTCCAACCCGATGAGTTCTCCAAAGCCATGGAGAAACAGGGCGAGGAGGGGCAGAAGCGGTTGGGAGAGATCTTGGTCGGCCTCGGTGCTCTCACCTCCGAGGAACTCGAGAAATGGGTGGCCGTTCAGGTCGAGGAGGCCGTCTACCACCTCTTTTCGTGGAATCAGGGGACTTTCCAGTTCGACCCCGACGAGAGCCCCAACGAGGATCAGGTTCTCCTTGTGACTCTCAGTGCCGACGGCCTCCTTCTGGAAGGCGCTCGGCGGGTCGATGAGTGGTCCCAGATCGAAACGGAAATTCACTCCCTGGACCTGATCTTCAAGGTCGGCCGCGACCCGCAGAAGGCGGAGGGAGTGGAGCTTAGCGGGAACCAAAAAAAGCTCATTCCGCTCCTGGACGGTACCCGAACCGTTCGGGAGCTGGTCGAGGAATCTGGACTGGTGGAGTTTGAAACGGGAAAGGCGATTTACGAGCTGGTTCAGGCCGGATTCGTTCAAAATTTCGGTGAGAGAGCCCAGGAACCAGACGAGGGGGACGACCAACTCCTCCAGGAACGCTTGAGGTTGGGGCAAGCCTTCTACAGGGCGGGGATGTTGGAGGATGCCGCAAAGGAGTTCGACACCGCCCTCGAGGTAAACCCATCTGAGCCCATGGCCCGCTTCCGACTTGGGCTGATCGAGCTAAAAGCTGACGAGGCGGAAAAGGCGTTGGAACATTTCGATACCATTCCCGAGGAATGGGCTCGAAAGCCGGTGGTTCTTCGAAACCGGGCCTTTGTGCTGGAACGCCTTGGGCGATTCGAGGACGCTTTGGGAGCGCTTCGGGAAGCCGAAGAGAAGGCCCCCGATGAACAGGAGCTGGTTCTGGCCCGAGGTATCTCCGAATTGAAAGCAGGGGATTCGGCGGCGGCCAGGTCTACTTTCATCGAGTACCGGAACAAGCTGGGGAAGGAGAACTCTCCACCTGCCATGTATTTTGCGTTCGCGGTATTGGCAGCCGCGGCGGCCGGTCATTTGGATCAGGCTGTGTCCCTTGGGCGCGAGGGGTTGAAGCTTTACCCGGCGGAGGCATCGATCCTTGTAAACACGGGTGCGATCCTTGACCACAAGGGGAACCACGAAGCGGCTGAACAGTACTTCATTCGAGCCGTCAACTGTGGATCGGAGGCTCCCGCCCAGGCTCACAAAAACCTCGGCGATCAAGCCTTCCGGAGGGGGGACACCAAAACCGCTCAGTCCCATTACGAACAGGCGGTGAGGTTGGACCCCGCCCTTGGGAATGAAGTCTTCCTGAGACTGGGGCAGATAGCCTCAGACGGGGGAGATACCAAGCTGGCAGTTTTGCTCCTCCGTAGATCCGTTGAGCTCAACCCGGATAATGAGGACGCCCGGGAGCGGCTGGCGAATCTCTCAGCCCTCCCCTGATCCTTACCGCACTCTCCATGCTCTCCTCAGCCCAGGCTCTGGTGCTCGCGGGGATGGTGCTGGCATCCCTCCCCTCGGAACCATGGTCCGCTAGAGAGCTGGCGTTCCTACAGGAACAGGTTGCCCAGGAGCCGTCATTCCAGAGGATTCCGGGCACCCGTGTCGACGTGGCTTTCAGAGGAGCCGATTCCCTCCGGGCCGGGCGAATCCAGGAATTCCTGGAGGGTCTCCCCCCCCTCCCCGGCCTTCCTGATAGCCTTCCACGGGGTTTGTCCCTCTTCATCGCCCCGGACCAGCCATCTTTCGACTCCCTGACCGGCGGACTTGTACCGGAATGGGGGGCTGGCGTGGCCATTCCCGACCTTGGTCGCATCGTGATACCGGGTTTCGGGTCGAGAAGAACCAGGGGTTGGGATGAAGTCAGGGTCCTCAGGCATGAGTGGGCCCATCTGGGTCTCCACCAGTACCTTCCGGGCCTCCAGATCCCCCAATGGTTCGATGAAGGGTACGCCGGGTGGGCGGCAGGTGGGTGGAACGCCGGAGAGGGTTGGCGTTTGAGGGTGGCCTTTGCCATGGGGAGGACTCCGCCTCTGGACTCCTTGGCTCTCGCCTGGCCCAGGGACCGGGCCTCAGCGGACCTGGCTTACCTCCTTTCGGCGACGGCACTGGAGTATCTGATTCATGAGAGCGGGGAGAGGGGACTTCGTCTTTTCCTGGACCGGTGGAAGGCAGAAGGAAGGTTCGATTCGGCCATGAGGGGGGTGTACGGGTTGACCCTAGGGCAATTCGAGGAAGACTGGAAAGTGTACGTTCAGAAACGGTATGGATGGCTTTTCTTCCTCTCCCATTCTTCCATATTCTGGCTAACGCTCACGTTTACCCTTCTAGTTCTGGTTCGTATTCGGCGGGGACGGGACCGAGAGGGCCTTGCCAGGCTCCGAGCAGGTGAGCCTCCGGATCACCCGGCCTATTGGGAGCAGGCCGCAGAGGGAACAAAGGAGGGGCCGGTGCGGTCAACAGAAGAAAGACGATCCGACGAAGAGGGTGTCTCCAACGAGGACCAATGACCCTTGTCCAAACGCGTCATGGTAGTAGACGACGATGTCGATCACCTCGGTGTGGTGAGCGCCATCCTGGAGGAGAGTGGATACGAGGTTGAGCGGGCCGAGGACGCTGAGCAGGCGCTGGCCCGAGTCCACGCCTTCGACCCAGCGCTGGTCTTGACGGACCTCCGACTCCCCGGAATGGATGGGGTGGAGTTGTTGGAGCGGGTGCAGGAGGGGATGGAGGCAGTCGACGTCATCGTCATGACCGGGCATGAGGATATGACTTCGGCCATCAGGGCAATGAGGGCCGGGGCCTTTGACTACGTGGTGAAGCCCATTGAAGTCGAGGCCCTGCAGGATCTGGTATCTCGATGTTTGAGGGAACGACAGTTAAACCTGGAGGCGCGGAAGAAGAAGGGATCTGCCGTCGTGGCGGAGGAGAATGGCCCAGAGGTAGTCATCGGCCGAGATCCCCGTCTCATGGAGATCTTCAAGATGATCGGGGTCCTGGCTCGAAATCGGGCTACGGTGCTTGTCCGTGGGGAAACGGGGACTGGGAAGGAGGTCATGGCCCGGGCCATCCACAATCACTCCCTCCATGCCGAAGAGCCGTTCATTGCCGTTAATTGCACAGCCCTTGTCGATACTCTTCTGGAATCCGAGTTGTTTGGCCATACCAAAGGGGCCTTCACCGGTGCCGTCTCCAGTCGAAAAGGGTACTTCGAGTTGGCCGGTACCGGCACCATCTTTCTGGACGAAATCGGGGATACAACAGTGGAGTTTCAGACGAAGCTCCTCAGGGTCCTCCAGGACCGGTCCTTCTTCCCGGTGGGCGGTGAAACCATTCGCCGCACCCAAGCCAGGATCATCGCTGCCACTCACCAGGACTTGGAGGCGCTGGTGGAGGAAGGAGGGTTCCGGGAGGACCTCTACTTTCGTCTGCGGGTGGTGGAGATCGTGGTTCCACCCCTCCGAGAGCGCCGGGGGGATATTGAGGCTCTTGCCAGGCACCTCCTCGGTCGAATACGTGCGGAAACCCAACAGGAGATCCACCATATCGACCCGAGGGCCATGCAGGCCTTCCAGGAATATGATTGGCCCGGGAACGTCCGTGAGTTGGAGAATGCCCTCACCAGGGCGTGCATTCTGGCTCGTGGGGCCACCCTTGGGCCGGAGCACCTGCGCCTTGGATCGGATCGGCCGGTGGTGACGGATGACGGAGGTGGAGACCCCGATGATTTGTGGACGGGTGGTGGTGGCCCCGGGAGCCTCCGGCCAGACGGGGGCGCCTATCCGGACTGGACCCTGGACGGGGCCATTGGACGGCAAGTATTCAAGGTCCTCCGGCAAACGAGTTGGAACAAGAGCGAGGCGGCGAGGCTCCTCAAGATCTCACGCTCCCGCCTGGCCCGGCTGATCGATAGATTCCACCTGGAGGATGGTGACCAGTAGGGGGAGGTTTTCCTTGACCCACCCTAGTCTCCTAGGGTAGGATTGCACCGGATTATGGGAACAAAAACTGAAACTCCGAAGACTGGGGGCGACCCGAGGGTGCCTCTTCGATTCTCAGCTATCAACGGGATTCTTGGCGTTGCTGGGATCCTGACCGTGGCGCTGGGCTATACACTCCTTTCTCAGGGTTCCATCACCGCCGCCCCCCTCCTCCTCGTTCTCGGATACTTGGTTCTACTGCCGCTGGCCATCATTCTCTGACGGTTCATTGCGGATGAAACGACGGAGATGAGTCGCCGGACTGTACGCACGGTCTGCCCCCGCAACTGCTATTGCACATGTGGGATGCTGGTGACGGTGGAAAATGGTCGGCTCGTGAGTATCGAGGGGGATCCCGAAAACCCCGCTACCGCAGGAGAGCTCTGTTTGAAAGGGCTTTCCTACGTGGAGCGGGTTTCTCATAAGGACCGCCTCACCACCCCCCTTCGACGGAACAACAAAGGCGAATTGGAGCAGGTGTCCTGGGACGATGCCATGGATGGTATCGTGGCCGCTCTCTGGGCGATCCGGAAGGAATCGGGCCCTCTGGCCGTCCTTCACTACGAAGGGTCGGGGAGCCATGGAGCTCTTTCGGGGTTGGCGGACGGTTTCTGGACCCCCTACGGTGGCTGCACCCGGGCTCATGGCGATCTCTGCTGGCCCGCAGGGCTGGAGGCCACACGACTCACCTACGGGGCCAACCGCCACAACCATCCAACGTCAACTCGCCATAGCCGGTTCATCCTCCTCTGGGGCCACAATCCAGCTGAGACGAATATCCATCAGTGGCGGTTGATCCTGGAGGCTCAGGAGCGGGGTGCCACCGTCGCCGTGGTGGATCCTCGCTCCACCGACTCCACGGATGCGGCGGATCTCCATCTCCAACCGAGACCAGGAACGGACGGGGCCCTGGCCCTGGGCCTGGCCCAGGTCATCGTATCCGAGGGGCTCAACGATTCGGACTTTCTGAAAAACCATGCTGTGGGGGTGGAGCCATACCTGGAGCGCATCTCCGCCTTCCCACTGGATCGGACTTCGAGGATTACGGGGCTGAAGGAAGAGGAGATCCGGGAATTGGCTTTGGCCTACGCACGAGGGACGCCGGCTCTCCTAATCGCCGGCTTTGGCCTCCAACGCCATCGCCATGCCGGGCAAGCCATGAGGGCCGTGGCCCTCCTTCCCGCCCTGACGGGGAACCTCGGAGTACCGGGTGGCGGGTGGCAGTATGCAAACCTCAATAGCCACTGCTTAAGGCCGCCACCATTTCTACCCCCCGCCGACGAGGTCCAATCCCGCACTTTCCCCACCTCTAGACTGGGCAGGTCTCTTCAACACCTGAAGGCCCCCCCCCTCCGCGCAGCCTGGTTCGAGAAAGCGAATCCGGTGAGCCAGCACCCCCGTACCAAGGAGGTGATTCGGGGGTTTGCGGGTCTGGAGTTGGCGGTGGTGGTCGACCAGTTCCTTACCGACACGGCGCGTTTGGCCCACTACGTTCTTCCCGCCAAGACACTCTTCGAAGAGGAGGACCTGGTCACCGCCTACTGGCATCCTTACCTGCAACTGCGCCAGAAGGTGTTGGATCCCCCCGAGGGCGTGAAAACCGAAACGGAAATCTGGCGAGAGCTTTGCGTTCGCTTCGGGTTTCCGACCGAGACATTCGACCTGGATCCGAAAGACCGCTTGAGGGCCATGCTCCCGGAGGGCCGCGAAGACGCCCTCGAGATCCTCCATCACCGGCCCCTGGATCTATCCGACCAGGGCGAGGTGGCCTGGGAGGATCACCACTTCGAGACTCCTTCCGGAAAAGTCGAGTTCAGATCCGAGGCTGCGACGCAGCTTTGGGGGGTGGACCCGGTCCCCGGGTATGATGCCCCCACGGAAGGGTACGAATCCGAACTGGCGGACCGATTCCCGTTACAGCTTCTGACCTGTAAAACCCGGGAACGAATCCACTCACAATTCGGAAATCTCCAGTGCATCCGAGAGGTTGAGCGCCCCCGGGCCCTGGACATACACCCAAAGGACGCGGAAGCACGGGGGTTGAAGGAAGGAGATGTGGCCAAGATCTGGAACGGGAGAGGTTCGGCCGAGGCCCCGGTCCACATCAATCCTGGGCTTCGAGAAGGAGTGGTCCACGTCTTGGAGGGTAGGTGCGTACCCGACGACCCATGGATGAACCTCGTCACGAACGATGGGGTCACCGATATGGGTTACGGGGCGACCTTTTACGAGTGCAGGGTGGAGATCGGACCGGCATGAGCGGGCCCCATCTTGCCCCTCAGGTTGCCGGCCCGGGTCGGCCTGGGTTCACGTTGGACCTGGCGCGATGCGTGGGATGTGGAGCTTGCGTCCTTGCCTGCCGTATCGAAAATGATCTTCCCACCGGTGTATCCTGGCGAAGGATCCTCCAGGTGAATCGCCCCAGGATCGGGGGCGGGCCCACCTACCACCTTTCAGTTACCTGTCACCACTGTGAAAACCCCCCATGCGCTGTTGCGTGTCCGTCCGGGGCCATAAAGAAGACATCAGATGGCCTGGTTCTCTTGGAAACAGACCGGTGCATCGGGTGTCGCTACTGTGAAATGGCATGTCCGTTCGGGGCACCCTCTTTCGATGCCGCAAAGGGTGTGATGACGAAGTGCCATCTCTGCCATCATCGATCGGCGATGGGTTTGTCCCCTGCCTGCGTGACGGCCTGCCCCACCGGGGCCCTGGGGTGTTTCCCACCTGGAGCGGAAGATGGAGCGCAGGCGAAAGACGGCCCGGGGGAGGGAGCTTTCGGTCCGGCCGTTGGAATTCCTGGCTTCGGTGATCCTGCCGGGGCTGGGCCGGGCTTCTGGGTTTCTGATCCAGGCGGGGCACTCCGTTCCGAGTGGTTCCTCGACCTCAAAGCCCTCCTGGGTCTTTCGACGGAGGAAACCGATGACCCGGCATGAGCGGATAGAGGGAGCCGGCTTTCACGAGTTCCCTCTGGTACTCTTCACGGCTCTGGCGATTGCCGGGGCAGGGGTGGGCACCGCTCATCTGGGTCTCCGTCTTCTTGGCTGGGTCCCCTTGGTGCCAGCGTGGTGGGTGATGGCCCTGGTAGGATCTCTGCTGGTTTTGGGTCTTCTTTTTTCCATGGGTCACCTGGGGCGCCCGTTCCGGAGTGCCTTTGCCCTGTTTCGGGTTGGAAGGAGTCCTCTCTCCAACGAGGTACTGGTTCTAGGTGTCGCGCTGGTAGCCAGTCTCGGATCGGTGACCCTTCCGCCTGGACATTCCCTGTTGGCGCCGCTTACCGCAACGGCCCTGGTGAGCTCCGTGCTCACGCTCTTTGCGTTAGGCCTGGTGTACCGACTTCCAGGACAACTAGCCTGGGCCGGACCTGTCTTCGCCCAGCCTCTCATCCTTGGGCTAGCCTTCGGCCTCACGGTACTTCAGGGAACGCTTCCGCCAGGAACCAGGGCCAGGGCTGAGCTCCTGATCCTGGTGGTTCTTCTAGCCGATGGACTTCTGGTTTGGGAACGGACCAGGAGAATCACCCGTGTCCTCGATCGAGGGGTGCCGACTCATCCGAGGATCCAAGGGCGTAGAGGAACCGCGCTCCTTCTCCGGATCCTCATGGGGGTCCTCCTTCCCGCCGGCGCCCTCTCGGCTGGGTGGTGGAAACTGGCGGGAGCCCTCCTCTTCCTGAACCTCTTCCTGGATCGGATCCTCTTCTACGGGCTCGCAGTGCATAGTGGCACCGAAGCCGAGGTCGGAAGGGTGGTAACCGCCTTGAGGGCTGGAGCGTATGATCAGTGAGGGTTAATTTTTACCAGATCTTCACTCGGCCCCGATTGAGATAGGAGAATCTGCGGAATGCGCGCTCTACCCCCAACTATTCTTCTGGTGTCGGTCCTCCTTGGAGGCTGCGCATCGGGAGGTGGTTCGTCGAGTTCGAACGTCAGAAGGGATCCGAATCTGATCTCCCAAGTGGAAATCGAGACTCAGCCGGTCGGGACCGCATTTGACGCGGTGACACGTCTACGGCCCATGTGGCTCCGGAGTCGAGGTACGCATAACGTCAGCCGTACTGGCGCCGTGAGTTTACCGCGTGTTTTTGTTGACGGTCGGGAGTTCGGTAACGTTGACTCACTTCGTCAGTTCAACCTGGATTCAGTGGCCGAGATCGAATACATGTCAGCGCAGGACGCCACCACCCGGTACGGGACCGGCTATACGGGAGGGGTCATCCAGG
>JBDHMC010000036.1:0-13874 GCA_039656355.1 Gemmatimonadota bacterium
CTATCGTGGGTCGGGGGCGGTCGATGGATTTCACCAAGAGTATAGCCTGAACTAGGCGCGAGGGTCCATCCCATTCAGTACCGCGCGCTTCCTCTCGCCGCGGTCCTTGCGGAAGGCCTCCCGAATCTCCGGGTATTTGTTCCCCAAGATCTGTGTCGCCAAGAGGGCTGCGTTCACGGCCCCGGCTTTCCCGATGGCCAGGGTCCCCACAGGGACGCCCCTGGGCATCTGAACCGTGGAAAGGAGAGAGTCCAGGCCATCTAGGGACCAGGCCTTCATCGGCACGCCGAGCACCGGCAAAACGGTGTGGGCCGCCACCACCCCAGCCAAATGGGCTGCGCCTCCTGCGGCGGCAATGACTACCTCCAGGCCTCGGCTCTCCGCCTGGGAGGCCCATTCTGCCACCTCTTCCGGAGTCCGATGGGCAGAGAGGGCCAGGGCTTCGGTGGAGATTCCAAGCGCCTCAAGGGTGTCTACCGCATGTTTCATACGAGCGGGAACCCATGATTACGCCGACCAGGACAGCCTCCATGATTCCTATCTCCTTAGCGGTTTTGGGGACCGGAGGATACGATGGGCAGCGTCCTCTCCCTGGTCAAGGTGGATGGAGCATGAACCACCCCAGGACACGAATCGCTTGTTTCAAACCCCCAGGGTAGGACATCTTGTAATAGCAGATGAAATTCACTTGAGGTTGGTATTTATTGCCCGGACCCCCCCCGGGTCTGGCGTCCGTGTCTCTGGAGGAAGAGATGATGGTTCGAAAGATCGCAGGTTTCCTTACCTTGCTGGCTGTCTCCGCCCTATTCCAGCCCCTTGGCGCTCAGACGTCCCAGCCACACCAGTGGACTCCCGATCGGCCGGATGCAAAAGGCCCGGTGAGCATTACCGAGGACCGGATCCTGCCGGCTGGGGCCTTCCAGATAGGGGCGAGGTACATTTATTCCGATATGAGTGGGCAGGCATTCGGAACAGATTCGCTGACAATCAACCAGGTCTTGGGCCTTTTCGATGTTTCCCCCAGCGAAATGGTCACTCAGGGTTTTGCATTGAATTTGCTCTGGGGGGCCACCGACCGCATCACCTTGACCGCAACTGGAACGTTCGCACAGAAAACCATGGACCACCTGGCCAAACTGGACGGCCAGTCGAACGCCTTCCTCTTTTATCAGACCAGCGCGTCCGGCATCCAGGATATCAAGGTCAACGCTCTTTATGATGTGTTGAGTAAGGGAGATATGCGGTTCCACGTCCACGGTGGGGTCTCCCTTCCCGTGGGGGCCATCGATACGGACGATGTGACACCGTTTTCGGACCCTCGCGCCACTCAACTTCCCTATCCTCAACAGTTGGGATCCGGCACCTTCGACCTGATGCCTGGGTTCACTTTCAACGTTCAGAACACGAAGGCTTCCCTTGGGCTCCAAGGTAGGGCCACCATCCGCCTAGGAGAGAACGACCGTGGTTGGACGCTAGGAAACCTCTATGAGGGGGACATGTGGGCTGGGCTCAAGACCTCCCACTGGCTCTCCGTAACTTTGGGTGCCCGCTACTCCTCCTGGGGAAATGTCGAGGGATTCGACATGGACATGGATCCCAACGAGAGTCCTGCTCATAACACACTGACGCAAGCTGGATGGCGGGTGGATCTACCGGTAGGGATCAACTTTGTCATGCCTGAAGGTCAGTTTGAAGGCCACCGGCTGGGTGTGGAGTTCCTTTTGCCGATCCATCAGGATTTGGAAGGGCCCCAACTCAAACACAGTTGGAGCCTAGTCTTTGGTTGGAGTATGGACCTCTCCCTCTGATCGAAGAAAGGGCCCCGACTCCCGGCGCCAACAAGAGGAGGGCCCTTCCGGCGAATGCCGGAGGGGCCCTCTTGGTTTCAAAGGAGTTTCATACCCCTGGATTAATCCCGACCCGGAGAATGGAGCTATCCCGACCCTGGGGAGGTCCTTTAGCCCAGGATTTCCGCCAGGTGGTAGTTCTTCTTCCCCTTCCGGAACACGAGAAACCGACCCTCCAGAGCATCTTCCATCCTCACTCGCCGGTCCACATCCTGCACACGGAGGTTGTTCAGATAAACTCCGCCCCCCTGGATGGAGCGACGGGCGTCACTTTTGGACGACACCACACCCGACTCCGCCAGGATATCCAGAATCGGGATCCCTTCTCCCTCGAACGTCCCGCGCGGAAAAACCGATGACGGAACATCGGAGAAGATGTCCGCGATCTCCTCCCCGCTCAGACCCTCCAGAGCCCCTCCGAAAAGAACCTGGGTAGCCTGTTGGGCGCGGCTCAGGCCGGTCTCCCCATGGACCCTCCTGGTCACCTCCTGGGCAAGGGCCCGTTGAGCCGCCCGTTCATGAGGTTTCTCAGCCAGGGCAGACTCCAACTCTGCCACATCTCCTCGCTCGAGAAGAGAGAAGAACTTCAGGTAAGGAATGGCATCTTGGTCGTCGGTGTTGAGCCAGAATTGGTAAAACCGGTAGGGTGAGGTTCGAGCCGGATCCAGCCAGACCGCACCGGACTCAGACTTTCCGAATTTTACGCCGGTGGCCGATGTAACCAGGGGAAAGACCACACCAAAGGCTCGTTCACCCCGTACGCGGCGAATGAGGTCGATTCCGGCGGTGATATTTCCCCACTGGTCGCTCCCCCCCATCTGGACCGTGCAGTTGTACCGATCCAGGAGGACCAAGAAATCGTAGGCCTGCATGAGGACGTAGCTGAACTCCGTAAAGGAGATCCCTCCATCTTCCTCTTCCAGCCTCCGGCGAATGCTCTCCTTCCTCAGGAGGGCGTTTACGGAAAAGTGCTTTCCCACATCTCTGAGGAAGTCCACCGTCTTGAGCTCACCCAACCAGTCCAGGTTGTTCACCATGAGAGCCGGATTGGTGGAAACCTCGAAGTCCAGGAAGTGCTCCAACTGGCTCCGGATGCCTGCCAGATTTTCTGCGGCCAGCTCCTTGGTGAGAAGCTGGCGTTCCAGGACCTTCCCGGAGGGGTCGCCGATTAGGCCCGTTCCGCCGCCGACCACGCCGATAGGTATGTGTCCAGCTCTCTGGAGATGAACCAAACCCATGATGACGAGGAGATTCCCCACATGGAGGGAGGAAGCGGTAGGATCGAACCCGATGTACGCCGTCCTGGGTCCTTCGGAGAGGGCCTCCCGGGCCCCTTCCGTCAGGTCCTGGAGCATTCCCCGCCATTGGTATTCGTCCAAGGGGTTGTTCATTCCGTCTCCTGAGCCATACCGCATCTGGGTACTCCGCCGTCTCGGTCTCAGAGAGACCGGCGGCGGTCAGAAAATGAATAATAGGAAAAAGAGGGACGAAGGCTACTGAAAAAGGCCCCGGACCTTCCTTCGATCCACTTTCCCATGGGGGTTTCGAGGAAGAGAGTCAAGGAACTGGATGGAGCGGGGACGCTTCGCCGGGGAGAGGGTAGCCCATGCCAACTCTCTTAACTCCTCCCTCAAAAGGGGCCCAGGGGAGTGACTCACCACAACTGCGACCACCCGCTCCCCCCACTCAGGATCCGGAACCCCCACGACCAAGACCTCTTCCACCTGTGGATGGGCTTCAAAGGCCCTCGCCACCTCTTCGGGATCAACGTTCACGCCCCCACTGATGATCCGGTCCGACTGCCTTCCCGTGATCCAAAGGTGACCGTCCTCATCCACTCGAGCTAGGTCTCCCGTGTGGAGCCAACCGTCAGGCTGAGCTTGCTCAGGAGCCACCATGGGCCCCTGGATCAGAAGTTCACCCGAATCGGCCAGTCTGACCCTTGCTCCCGGAAGGGGGGGCCCCACCGTCCCGGGTTTTTCTCTCACCAGGGCCGGCGGAGCGGTGGCTACCTGGGAGCTGGCCTCAGTGAGACCGTAGGTGAGCGCGACTGGAAAGCCAGCCTCCAGGGCGGAATGGACCAGGTTCTCCGGGGCCGGAGCTCCACCGATGAGAAGGCACCTGAGGGAGTCTGGGACGGCCCCTCCCCCCCAGGCTTCCAAAACCTGGTGGAGCATGGTGGGCACCAAAGAGGCATGGGTGATAGATCCACTCTCCACGAGGGCGAGAAAAGTCGTTACGCTGAACCCCTCCCGGAGAACCAGGCCGGATCCCACGACGGAGGCCCGTGTGACCAGAGCGAGCCCCCCCACATGAGAGAGGGAGAGCGACCCCAGCCAACGATCCGATGGCCTCAGATCGAGGCGTTCCCGGGACCCTTGGGCGCTGGCCAATAGATTTCGGACGGTAGTCCGGACAACTCGTGGTCGGCCTGAGGTTCCCGAGGTGAGGAGGTGGGCGGCGGCGGCTTCGGAAGGTAGGGTGGACAGGGGGTCCACGGATGGGGCCACGTCCGAAAGTGAAGGCAGAGCTGGGTCCCCCGAGGACGCCAGCCTAAACACAGTTCGGTCTGGGGGGTGGGAAACAGTATCCGGCCCGCCCTCAGGGCTCTCCCCTACCAGAAGAAGGCGGGGAGCCAGGATTTCAAGGGCATGGGTCGTCTCGGTCCTGGTCCAGCGATCGTTTAGCGGCGCGACCGTACCACCAGCCTTCCAGATCCCGTGAAGAGCAGCCAGCATATCACGGTTCAGGGGTCCAGCCAAAGCCACGACGTGACCTGACCCCACACCCAGGGTCAGGATCCTGCGGGCTATCTCCTCGGCTTCCCTGGAGAGTTCCTCATAGGTCAATGCTCTCCTACCGTCCTCCGACGCCAACCCCTTTGGATTTACGGAGAGAGCCCGAGACAGAAAGGGCATCTCAGCTCAAAGCCAGGGTGGCCCCCAGAAGAAGGCCGTAGACCCCGACAGCCCGGGCAGTCCCTTCGAGGGCCTGGATGAGATTCCTCGGATCGGTGTCGGACGAAAAGTTTGCTACGGTCCGGAGAGGTTTTATGAGAAGCAGCGCCGCAAAAAGGGTCAAGAAGCTCCATCCAGCCCAACCGAACCAGACCACACCCAGGAAAGGAACCGTAAAACCCAGCACGAGGAGGAGGGCGAATTCCACCTTCGTTCCAGTCAGCCCGATCCGGACCGCAAGAGTCCGCTTCCCGGCCCGGGCGTCCGGCTCTATGTCCCTGAGGTTGTTTACCACCAGAATGGCAGTAGCCAGGGCACCAATCCCAACACCGGCAAGAAGAACCTCAGGTCCAAAAACGAGAGCTTGGACCCAGTACGTGCCCCCCACCGCCACAAGGCCGAAGAACACGAACACGAAAAGATCCCCGAGTCCGTGGTACGCCAGTGGGAACGGGCCGCCAGTGTAGGCGACGGCGCAAACCAGGGAAGCGATTCCGATCAGGACGACCGGGGTTCCACCCACCCAGACCAGGTAGAAGCCCAGGAGCAACGCCAATCCCAAAACCAGGAATGCCCCGTTCCGAACGGTCTCCGGGGGGATAATGCCGGCCTGACTCACCCTAATGGGCCCCACACGGTCCTCAGTGTCCCCGCCGCGGAGGTGATCGTAGTAGTCGTTGGCCAGGTTGGTCCCGATCTGGATGAGGAGGGCCCCAAGAAGAGCAGCGAGGGCCGGGCCGAAACGGAACCCGTCACGCCCGATCGCCAACCCGGTACCGAGGACCACAGGAGCCGCCGCCGCCGTGAGGGTCCGAGGTCGGGATGCCGTGACCCACGCTTTCGGGCGGGACATCTCCGTTAGCCTGGAGTGCCTTCCGGCTGCCACCCATTTGCCTACCAGGGAAGCCACGGGTACTTCCGAAAATCGGGTTTCCTCTTCTCGACGTAGGCGTTCTTTGCTTCCTGGGCTTCTTCGGTCATGTAGAAGAGGAGGGTGGCGTTTCCCGCGAGCTCCTGAAGGCCCGCCTGCCCATCCACTGCTGCGTTGAACGCCGACTTGAGGAGGCGAATGGAGAGAGGGCTCTTATCCAGGATTTCCTGGGCCCATCGCCATCCTTCGGCCTCCAGCTCTCCCACCGGCACCACCGCGTTGACCAGCCCCATGGCAGATGCCTCTTCTGCCCCATACTGCCGACACAGGTACCAGATCTCCCTTGCCTTCTTTTGGCCGATGATGCTAGCGAGATAGGATGCTCCGAAACCTCCGTCGAAGCTCCCCACCATGGGACCTGTTTGACCGAATACGGCATTGTCGGCAGCGATGGTCAGATCACAGATGACGTGAAGGACATGGCCGCCCCCGATGGCATATCCTGCCACAAGGGCAATGACGGGCTTGGGCATACTCCGGATGTATCGCTGGAGCTCCAAGACGTTCAGCCGGGGCACACCGTCACTTCCCACATACCCGGCCTCCCCTCTCACAGTCTGATCGCCGCCCGAGCAGAAGGCGTACTTTCCATCTTTCGCGGGACCGTTTCCGGTGAACAGAACGACGCCGATCTGGGTGTCCTCGCCGGCGTCTCGGAAAGCTTCCTGTAGCTCCAAGAGCGTGTCGGGCCGGAAGGCGTTTCGGATCTCCGGACGGTTGAAGGCAATTCGGGCCACCCCATCGCATTTATGGTAGGTGATGTCCTCGTACTCTTTCACCAGCTTCCAATCCGGCTTGCTCATCGGCTGCACCTTTTCCGTATTAGCCTTCATCTGCCACCCAGACCGTCCATGGCCTCCACCACCGCCGATACCACCTCCTTGCGCCGCTGGTGGGTCTCCTCCCGCCGAGTCCTGACCTCAAGGACGCTAGGGCCCCCCTTCATGAGGGCCGTGGAAAAGGCCTCCTGGAACTCCTCCAGACAATCGGCATGGGAATAGGGAAGACCGTGGAACTCCGCCGCCTTCCTGAAATCCAAACCGTGGGGGGTGGCAAAGAACTTGGTGAACGCAGGCTCGTGCTCACGAACCGGAAGGGTATGGAAGATTCCTCCCCCATCATTGTTCACGACCACGAATACGACCCAAGCCTTGGCGCCCTTGAGAGTCATTAGCCCGTTCAAATCGTGCAAAAACGCCAGGTCACCCAATACCCCGACGGTGGGTCTCGCGGGCTCGGACTCCGGCCCATCCTCCGACTCCGAGCCGACCGCGATCCCTAAGGTGGTGGAAACCAGGCCGTCGATACCGCTGGCCCCCCTATTCCCGAACACCCGAAGGACTTTGGGCCCAGGAAAACCGAACGCATCCAGGTCGCGGATGGGCATGCTTGATGCGACCATGAGATTGGCCCCCTCGGGAAGGCTGGAGGCTACTTTCGCCAGAACCTCCCCTTCAAGCAGCTCCCCGGGACCCAACCGATCCAGAACCTGACGGGTTCGGGTCTCGGCCTCCGACCACAGCTCCTGCCACCCTGGGTTTTGGGTGCCCCGAACCTCTCCCGCAAGCCGCTGGAGGAAAGCGGTGGGTGAGGCCTGTATATAGTGGTGGGCCGAAGCCAGATGGTCCTTCCAACGATTCCCTTCGTCCACGACGATCTGCAGGGCATCCGCGGATTCGGCGAGGTAGTCCAGAGCCCCGGAGGAGGTAGGGGACCCACCGATCCGCAGAATCACCTCGGGCTTGAGAGTTTCTCGCGCTAGGGGGGACCGCAGGAAGAGATCGTAGCCCGCCACCACACGGGCTCCTTGGGACGGGGAGAACCGGGCTCCGGACAGCGGGTCTGCCAACACCGGGAATCCGGTGGCGGCCGCCAAGGAGAGTAAGGCGGGGCCCACATCCCAAGGATTCGGCACTGGTCCCGCCACAATTATCCCTCGCAGGGCTCCCTCAAGGCTTTCCCTCACCCGGGCCAGTTCCTCTTCCGGGACGAGAGGGAGCCTGGGCGAAACATGAACAAAAGGCTCACCATCCGGCCTCCCCCTTCCGGCAAGGGGGTAGGCCTCCTTCAAGGTCTCAAGGGGATCTTCCATGAGGAGGTGTCCCGAATCGCGATCCGGTTCCAGCGGCTTCTCGAATGGGAAATTCAGGTGAACCGGACCTCGGGGTGGACCGAGTGCCAGGGAGACAGCCCTTCCCGCCAGGCCCCTCAGGTGCCGAAGAGACGCCTCTTCCAGTTGGGGAAGCTCCACCTCGAAGAAGGCCCTGGGGAAAGTCCCGAAAAGGCGGAGCTGATCCATGGCCTGATTACCGTCGGTATAACGGAGGCGGTGGGGCCGGTCCGCAGTAAGGAGCAGAAGCGGCACCTCCCCTTGAGATGCTTCGATGACCGCTGGGTAAAGGTTCGCCGCTGCAGTACCGGAGGTGGTGATCACGACGGCCGGGCGACCCGAGCCCTTCCCGATCCCCAAGGCAAAGAAACCCGCCGAGCGTTCGTCCACGATGGAGAACATCCGGAACCTTCCATCCCGAACCGCTGCAAGCACCAGGGGAGTGGAGCGGGACCCCGGTGCCACACAGATCTCCCGGACCCCAATTCGGGCCAACTCGTCAACGAAAGCTCCCGCCCAAATAGCGTTCCAGTTCCCTCGGCTCATGAATCCGGGGCCTCTTGGTCCTCGGAAGAAGGTACGGCACGAGCCCCCGACAGAGCCTTCAAGACAGGTTGGAACTTGATGCGAGTTTCATCCCACTCCCTGGATGGGTCCGAGCCGGCCACGATCCCGGCACCTGCAAAAAGCCTCCACTCCCTTCCCTGACCCACCGCGGAGCGAAGGGCCGGCACAAACGCTCCATTCCCGTCGCTATCAAACCAGCCCACCGGTCCTGAGTACCATCCTCGCTGGAAAGGCTCCTCAGACCTGAGAAACCCCATCGCACGATCCCGGGGAAAGCCGCATACGGCTGGGGTCGGATGAAGGGCTTCCAAGGCAGAGAGGACCGTCTCATTGGGGTGGAGTTTGGCTGAAATCGCCGTCTCGAGGTGTTGAAGGGCCGATAGCGTCAGAACGTGAGGCTCCGGTTGGGCCTGGATGTCTTGTGAGATTTCAGCCAGACGAGCCACCATGTCCTCAACACAGACTTGGTGCTCCCGTCGATCCTTCTCACTGTTCAACAACTCCCTGGCCAGGGTCGCCTGCTCCTCAGGGGTGTTGCCCCGTGCGATTGAGCCTGCGACAGCGGTCGCGTGGAACACACCCGCTTGTACTGTCGCAACCGTCTCGGGGGCCGCGCCAAGGAGGATATGCCCAGGGGTAGGCTCGAAGAGGAAGACGTGGGACCCGGGATTCTCCTTCCAGAGGTTCAGGACAACGTCAACCGGGTCCATGCTACCTTCGAAGGACGCCGTTTGCACCCGGGCCATGACCACCTTGGAAAGAGCGCCCGTGGACACCTCGGCCAAGGCCCGATCCACCGTTGAAGCCCAGGCCTCCGGGTCCGTCTCAGAACGTGTGGCTGGAATACACACGTCTGTCGGTCGAAGCTCAGGTGGGGCGGTGGTCAACGCATCACGAACCGAGCCGAGTTCATCACGTAAATCCTGCCGGCACTGGGCCGGATTCGATGACGGTACATGGAGTCTTCTAAGGGTAAGAACGCCACTCTCTTCTCCGCCCACCAACTCTATCTCGGGGAGGATGAAATGGGCCGAGGGAAAGTGCTCCCATGCCTCTTCGGCGACATGGTCACCTTGGAAGGAGAATCCCCCGAACAGCCTGGGGGAGGGGGGATTCACCTTGGACTCGGGATCTTTCCAGGAACAGGAGAAAATGGTCCTTGCCCCAGCCCAGATCTTCGCAAAACGACCAGGGCCCTCCTGTGCAGAGTCAACCTCGACCGTTGCCGCGCTTCCTATGTGGGCAAACCACCGTCCTTCGCGGGCCCAAAAACCCCGAGGCCTACCCTCACCCAGTCGAAGAAGAACCTCTGGTTCCACATCCTCGATAGGCACCGAGACAGATACCAGCCGCTTTTCAACCCCCGGGAGTCCTACCACCGCGTTGGCCTTGGCCATCCTGGTTTCGCTGCCTCGATCGTTTAAAGGACGGATTCGCTCCGGAACTCAGAGCATGGAAATATAGGCCCACCCCTCTTCCTTCCAAGAGGTGTCCGCACCCCGTACCCCCGGGACACCCTACCGATCCGGTGAGCCGCCTTCCACCACGATCTCGTCCACGAACAGCCACGCATCCCCCGGGGTGCCAGGGTGCCATTCCGGGAGACGGCCCCGATTCCTGGCATGGACCCGTACGAATCGGACGCGACCGACCTCGGGTCCGCTGGGAACCTCGACTTCGATCCTCTCGGCGACTCTTTCCGGGTTTTCTTCTAGAGGCAGGTCAACCCGGCCCAGGCTTTCCCACTCCTCCCCGTCGGTCGAGATGGCCACTTCCACCCATGCAGGGAGGAAGATCCAGGGCCCCTGGGCTCGGAGGCAGTCAACACCAACCCGCCGGACCTCCCTCTCCCCTCCAAGGTCAAGGACGGCTTCCAGGTCAGTCCCACTCCAACCCATCCAGCGCCCGTCGCTGTGGTCGCGAGTCCCCAACCGGCCATCACAAAGGCCGGCCGCACCCGCCCCAGGGTAGGATGGGCTCGGTGGTGCATAAAGAGTTACCTGGGCACCCACCGCCAAGTGCTCGATTGTCTCCGGTCGAGCGAAACCCCGACGACCGGGAGGACGCACTTCGGAGCCCCTCCGGCCGGAGAGGCCATCTCCCAGAGCTGATCGGGCTTCTTCAGCCATCGCATCCAGACGAGCAACAATATCCGGGTGCTCGCCTGCGACATCCATCGTCTCCCCGACATCGTTCTCAAGGTCGTATAGGGCTTCGGGAACGGTGGGAGATGCATACGGACCCGGGATCCCATCCATCCCAGGCTCAACACCCACATAGGACCGCGTCCTATGTTCGTAGACCCGCTTCCAACGTCCCTCCCGAATGCCCCTGAGTTGGCCGTCATAATAGAAGAGGAAATTATCCCTCGGGTCCGCCCCGTCCTCGCCATCCAACAGAGAAAGAATGTCCACTCCATCGATGGGTCCCCGGGGAAGAGCGGCCCCTGAAATGGCCGCTACTGTGGGAAGAACGTCCAACGTGGAGGCCATTTGGGAACAGACCGAGCCAGGCTCGATCCGCCCAGGCCATCGCCAGATAGCCGGAACACGGGGACCCCCTTCGAAGGCCGTCCCCTTCCCTTCCCTCAGCGTGTCTTCCGTCAGCCCGTTACGGTCCAGGGTTTCCATCACCTGCCCAACCGACCAGTCAACCTCTTCCATCACGTCTCCGAACATCCCCTGCACGGTGCGGCCCCTAAACTCGTCCGACACGCCTAGCGGCACGTGGACCATGGTGTGGGCCAGGTAGAGGAAGAACGGTGCGTCGGCGTGTCGATCGATGAAGTTCACCGCCCGCCGGGTATATAGACCCGTCAATTGGTCTTGCCCCGCCTGATCTTCGATCAGCTCCAGGACTTCGTCGCCCTCAATCAGCGGGAGAGGGGGGTGGGCGGCTTTGTTACCACCCTTAGCCGGGGTCCCGTCGTATTCCACGGGCCACATATCGTTGGAATACGGAAGCCCGAGATATTCATCGAACCCATGCTGGAGGGGAAGGAACTCAGGGTGATGTCCTAGGTGCCACTTTCCAAAAATCGCCGTTGAATAGCCTCGGGTTTTCAACATCTCGGCGAGGGTGGTCTCGTCGGGATTGAGACCCACTTCCGCGGAGGGGGACAAGGCCCCCCTGATGGAGACACGCTCGGCATAACAGCCCGTGAGCAGGGACGCCCGGGATGCGGAGCACACCGCCTGGGACGCGTAAAAATCGGTGAACCGCATCCCTTCGGTAGCGAGCCGATCCAGGTTCGGAGTGCTATACCCCTCAGCCCCATACACACCCACGTCCCCGTATCCCATGTCGTCGATGAAGATGAGGACCACGTTGGGAGGACGCTGATCTCCATTGAAAGAAGTGCAGCCCTGAGTCAATCCGCCAGCAGATAGAGTCAGCCCCGCCAGCCCCACCTGTCGGAGGAACTCCCGCCGGGTAGGACGATGGTCGAGGAGAAAATCCTCAGGTTTCATTTTGGCCCACCTTGGTCAGATTCAAAACGACCGAGGGAAGATACGCTTACTAACCGGTCGTCGCAGATTGTCACCGGAAAGCATGGGCCCCATGTCTTGCCGGGAGGAAGGTCCAGCCACTACCCTCCCCTCTTCCCAACATTGCCTCGGAAGGGGGAGGGTCCCATGAGTTCTGGACGATATATGAACCGTCGCGAGGTCGTTCGCATGGGCGCTGGAGCCGTTGCTTTCGGCGCCATCGCCCCCTTGGTGGGACTCCCTCTTCTGCAAGGGTGCCAGGGGGTGGACCAGAGGCCACCCAACATCCTCTTCATATTCTCCGACGACCACGCCTGCCAGGCCATTTCAGCCTACGGCTCCCGAATCAACCAGACGCCCAACATCGACCGCATCGGTCGCGAGGGGGTCATCTTCGAGAACTCTTTCTGTTCAAACGCAATCTGCGCCCCAAGCCGAGCGGTCGTTCTCACGGGAAAGTTCAACCACATCAACGGGAAGATTGACAACCGGGCTGATCCTTTTGATACCAGCCAGCCCACCTTCAACAAAGCCCTGCAGGGAGCCGGGTATCAGACGGCCATGGTTGGCAAGTGGCACCTACGAAACGATCCGGAAGGATTTGACTACTGGAAGGTGCTCCCAGGTCAGGGCCACTACTACAATCCTGATTTCAGGACCCCCGAAGGAGTCGAACGAATCGAGGGCTATGTCACCGATATCGTTACCGACCTGTCCCTAGATTGGCTCGAGAATGGAAGAGATCAAACTCGGCCCTTCCTGCTCATGTGCCAACACAAGGCGCCGCATCGGAGTTGGATGCCGGGACCGGATCACCTAAGGACTTTTGAAGGGGAGGAGATCCCCGAGCCAGAGACCCTCTTCGATGACTATGAGAACCGGGCGACTCCCGCTTCGGATCAGGAGATGTCCATTGCGGAGCACTTCTTCCCGGCATACGACCTGAAAATCACCCCTCCCTCTCCGGACAACGAAGGGGATATCAACAATTGGGCTGCAGCCTATGACCGCCTGACCCCTGAGCAAAAGGAACTGTGGGATTCAGTGTACGACCCTAGGAACGCAGCATTTGTGGAAGCCGAACTCCAAGGGAAGGAGCTCATCCGGTACTACTATCAGCGATACATCAAGGACTACCTGCGGTGTATCGCCTCCGTGGACGACAGTGTCGGCCGGGTTTTGGATTACCTGGATGAGACGGGTTTGGCCGAGAATACCCTGGTCATCTATTCCTCGGACCAGGGGTTCTTCCTCGGGGAGCACGGCTGGTACGACAAGCGGTGGATGTACGAGGAGTCCCTTCGTATGCCCTTCCTGGCCCGGTGGCCCAGACGGATTCAGCCGGGTCTCCGAGTCCCTCAGATGATCCAGAACATCGACTACGCTCCGACGTTCCACGAGGCCGCGGGGATTCCCGTCCCGGAAGATATCCAGGGAACAAGCTTGATTCCGCTGATGAGGGGTCGAAACCCCAGGCGCTGGCGAGACAGCATCTACTACCACTATTACGAGTTCCCAGCCGTCCACATGGTTGCGAAGCATTTTGGTGTCCGGACCGAGCGGTACAAGCTCATCCACTACTACGAAACGGCCGAGTGGGAGTGCTTCGATCTTGAGCAGGATCCCAAAGAGTTACACAGCGTTTTCGGGGATCCTGAGTATTCTGAGATCGTGGAAGAGTTGACCCGGGAGCTGACCCGCTTGCGGACCCAGTACAACGACCAGACGGGGCTTGAGAAGGGATAGTCACCCCTTGGTGTTAGAAAAAGAGACTACTTTTCAATTAGAGAACCGCCGGAGCCTTCAGAGGCCCCGGCGGTTTTCAAATCCAAGGTGAAGTTGTCGGAAAAGCCTATCGGCCTCCCCCTCCCCTTCTGCGTCCCTGGCCCTCCGCCTCCTTCACTTCCTTCACCTTCCCCCACATGCTTCCGTCCATCATTAACCGGGGGTTCGCATACTCCTTCTCCAGGAAGG
>JBDHMC010000037.1:0-10616 GCA_039656355.1 Gemmatimonadota bacterium
GAGCCCCTTCCGGCCCCCTTCAGTGAAGAGGAAATGAGCGTAGTTCGAAAGCTCATCTGGGGAAGGCGGTCTATCCGGGACTGGATCGACAAGCCGGTCCCCCAAGAGATGATCGAGGCGATTTTGGACGCCGGGAACGCAGCTCCCATTGGCTGCAACCTGGGGCACCTCCGCTTTGTCGTGCTGACGAGTCCGGAGGAAAAGGCCATGATCTGGAGTGACATCTCCACCAAGCGCGCGGCTGCCATCATCGTCGTTTGCCACGACAAGCGAGCAGCTCAGGCCGTTTGCCACGACCGTCTGGTCCCCCAGAACCCTGGATTTGACGCCGCAGCTGCCGGCACCCAGATGCTCCTGATGGCCCATGCCTTGGGCCTGGGGGCGGTTTGGTTGTCAGAGTTGAAAGAGACAAGTAAGACCAGCGACACCGGCGAGAATTTCAAAAAGAAATTCGGCCTGCCGGACCATCTAGAGGTCCACTTCCACCTCGCGATCGGATGGACAGCCATCGGAAGCATCAAATCGCTTCGGCCGGCTTTGGCGGACCTGGTCATCCGTCGCTGAACCGGTCAGAGCGGACCTGGCCCTCCAACCTTCGAGGCGCCAAGAAAGAGAGAGAAGATGAGTCAGGACATGATTCCCATCCAGGAGGCCCAAGAGCAGGTAGCTCTGGCCTGCCGGCGACTCGGTTTGCTCCATCTCGCTTTTGCTGAGGTCCTGGTTAGGGAGCTAGGTGAGGAGGATGGAAAAAAAATGGTAGCCCGGGGCATCAAGGAGTACGGGCGCATGATCGGAGAGAAGAAGAAGGAGCGTGCTATCGAGAGCGGGATGGAGCCATGTCCAGAGAGTTTTCGGGCTCTCTCGGATCTACCCGTCATCGGCATGCATGGCCATATCGAAGAGATCGACGTGGACGGTGAAAAGAGGATCCGAGTTCACGACTGTGTTATGGGAAGAGTCTGGAACGAACTCGGGAAGGGTGACCTTGGGCGTTACTATTGCCTCGTGGATCCCGCTGGTTCCATGGCCTTCGATCCGAACCACAAACTGGTTCACACTAAGGCGCTCCCTGATGGTGATCCGTGTTGTGAGCTTGTGATGCGTCCATCCACGGAACGCGACAAGGCCGAGTTCGCGGCCAACGATACCGACTGGAGCATCATCGAAGGCGAACAGTAGGGGGAGATCAATGGCCAGCGAATCATCTGCCCGTCCTCAAACCACTCCGGAGGGAGCCCAGCGCATTCTGGCGTGGCTGGAAGCCCATGGGAGGGGAGCGTCACCTCTGGTCGGGACGACCTCCAGGGCCGATGCGGTCCGGCAGACCCACCACGTCCTTCCCTTGGACCTGACCAAGACCTCCGTACATGTCTTCGATCTCTCGACCGACTCGCAGGAATTCCCAAACGGGCCGGATCCCGAAGACGCGGAGGGGTGGACGAGCCTCCTCTTCGACAAACTGGACGAGGTGAGGGCCGAAGTTGGAGTGGGCCGATACGACGAAGTCAGGCAGTGGTATACCTCCGACATCTTTCGAGACCCCACGACCGACCCACCAGAATGGAGAACGGTCCATCTGGGCATCGATCTCTTCCTCCGCCCAGGGACACCGGTCCTGGCTCCCTTCGACGCCGTCGTTCACTCGGTGGCCAACAACGTGGGGAATCTGGACTACGGCCCCACCGTCGTCCTGGAGCACCAATTCACTGTGGAAACGGAGGACACCTATCAATTCTGGACCCTTTTCGGCCATCTGGCTGAGGAGGAAGTCTCTCAGCTTTCCCCAGGCCAGCGCCTGTCCCGCGGAGAACCCTTCGTCCGCATAGGAGGTTTTCCCGTCAACGGGAATTGGGCACCTCACCTCCACTTCCAGATCATCGCGGATCTACTGGGAATGGAAGGGAATTTCCCCGGTGTGGCCCTCCCTTCCCAGCGAGCCCTCTGGCTGGCCCTCTCTCCCGACCCAAACCTGATTCTAGGGATCCCCGATCTTTCAAGTCCTTGAGGAAGACCGCCTTCGGTTTTAGGGTTGAAGCTCTCAGAACCCAAAAACCGGAGGATCCATGCACCGCTCCATACAGCGGCAAGGTGTGATGTCACGCCTCGCCCCCCTGCCTCTTCTCGCCTCCTTGTCTCTTCTCGCCGCATTCCAGCTCCTGCTGCCATCCCCCGGAGCCGGACAGGAGGACGAGCTTACGCCTCCCCCGACCTGGGAGGTTCGGCTGGACAATCCAGACCGGGGCAACGTGGACGATATCTGGTATGTGGACATGCCCCCTGGCTGGCATGTCACCACTGGGCCCGCAGCCATTTTCTGGGACCCCGCCAAGACAGCTTCCGGGAGCTTCCGTATTGAATCAGAGATCTTCTTGTTCGACCCTGAGGGTCGCCGAGAGGGATTCGGGTTCTTCTTCGGAGGCGCCGAACTGAAGGGCCCGAATCAAGCCTATGTCTATTTCCTCATTCGGGAGGGGGGCGAATTCCTGGTGAAGGTCCGGCGAGGTGAGGAGACCGAGTCCATCCTCGGCTGGACTTCCCATCCGGCCATCGCCTCTTGGGCCACACGGAAACAGGATGCACAAACGGCGAAGAACGTCCTGGCTGTCGAGATCACCCCTCAGGGTGTGAGGTTCGAGGTCAACGACAAGGAAGTGGCGGTCCTGCCAGCGGGCCGTCTTTCCACCGACGGTCAGGTCGGCCTCCGGGTGAACCACAACGTCAACATCCACGTCACTTCCCTGGACATCACGCAGCACGTACCATGACCCCAGACACCGGCAGGGCACCTCATCCGGCCGCCATTACGAAACTCTTCGAGGAAGTCACGGGATGAGAAATCACCGCGTTGTGGCAGGAGTCGCTCTCCCCGCCGTCGGCGCTGCCGTCCTTTGGGGACTCGCCACCGCAGCGCCCGCCTCGGCTCGGTGGGGCGCAGATGGGCACAGGATGGCCACCCGGGCGGCACACAACATCTTGCCGGCGACGATACCGGTCTTTTTCCGGGAGGCCGGAGCTCAACTGGAGTATTTGAGTCCCGAGCCCGACCGATGGCGGGACGGCGACCTCACGGAGATGGATGAAGCCTGGAATTATGACCACTACATCGATCTGGAGAACGTCCCTCCCGGAGCCCTCCGCGCACCGGATCGCTTCGAGTTCATCGAGGCACTTTTTGAGGCCGAGATCGATCGACCACAGCAGAACGTGGGCTTCCTCCCCTTCCGGATTCTAGAAATGTACCAGAGGTTGGCCACCGGATTCGCCCACTGGAGGCTGACCCCAGCCGGATCGGATCGGGATTGGATCGAGGCCCGAATCCTCAACGATGCCGGGATTCTCAGCCATTACACGGTTGATGCAGCTCAACCCCACCACACGACGATCCATTTCAACGGTTGGGCCGAGGGGTCTCCCAACCCCGAGGGATTCACCACCGACCGGGGTTTCCACAGCCGGTTCGAGTCCGGATTCGTGCGAGCACACCTCAGTTTTGAGGATCTCCGTCCTCGGATGCCTCCCTCACCGGAGGAACTGAGGGACGTAAGAACTGCCATCTGGGAACATGTCCAAGCCAGCAACGCCACGGTGGAGCGTTTGTACGAACTGGAGAAGCAGCACGGCTTTGATCCGGATACCACCCCTTCCCCCGAAGTCCGGGAATTCGCCGTCGAGCGCCTCTCAGCCGGAGCGGAGATGTTGGCGGCCGTCTGGTGGACCGCATGGGTAGAAAGCGAAGCGATGGCAGAGAGGCTTCGGTCCCGGGGTTGGCGGCAGTGAACCAGAATCCGCTCCTGTTCCAAACCTTCCGGATCCCCTTTAAGGAGATCCTGGCCAGCCACGTCGAACCCGGGGTGAGAGAACTCCTCGCCCGCGCCCAAACAGGTATCGACGTCTTGGCCGATGATCTGGAACCCCGGAATTATCAAAACACGATCCAGCCCCTGGATGACATCACCCAGCGAGTATCCGAGGGTCTGACACCAATTCACCACCTTCTCTCAGTGGCGGAGACCCCCGAGCTGAGAGAAGCCTTCAACTCCATCTTGCCTGAGATCACCCAGTTCTGGTCACGCCTCCCGCTGAACGAGGCTCTCTGGAACCAGGTGAAGACCTTCGCTGAAACCCCGGAAGCCAAAACCTTGGAAGGGATCCGAGGTCGCCATCTCGAGAAAACCCTTCGGGAGTTTCGGCGGGCTGGCGCAGACCTGTCGCCGACTGAAAAGAGCAGGCTCGAAGAAATCCGCCTCGAGCTGGCGAAGCTCCAGCAGAAGTTCGGCGAGAATGTCCTGGACGCAACAGCGGCATTCTCTCTTCACGTTTCGGATCAGAGCCGGTTGGAGGGAATCCCCGAAGGCGCCTTGAGCCGGTTCAAGGAGGAGGCAGGGGAACGGGAATTGGATGGATGGATTCTCACCCTGGACTTCCCCTCTTACGAACCCGTGATGAAGTACTGTCGGGACCGGAGCCTAAGGGAGGAAGTCCACCGGAGCTATGTCGGGCGATGCCGAGGGGACGAGTTCGACAACCTCCCCCTCATCCCGCAAATCCTCTCCCTTCGCCATGAATTGGCCGGAATCCTTGGGCACCAGAATTTCCCCGACTACCGCCTGGAGGAGGCTATGGCCAAAACCGGGCAAAAGGCCGTGGCCTTCGAGGAGGATCTTACCAATCGAACCCGGCCTTTTTGGGAGCGGGATCTCGTACAGCTCCGAACTCATGCCCGAGCCCTCGGCATTGATCAATTGGAGCCGTGGGACGTGGCGTTTGTAGCCGAGTCCCTTCGAAAAGATCGATTTGATATCGACGATGAACTCCTTCGACCCTTCTTCCCCCTGGAAAAAGTCCTGGAGGGTCTTTTCCAACTCACCAATAGCATTTTCGGTCTCACCGTCTCGGAGGCAAAGAACGATCAGGTCTGGCACGAAGACGTTCGGTTTTACGAGCTACAGGACGAAGACGGGATCTGGCTCGGTTCATTCTACACGGATTGGCTCCCCCGAAAGGAAAAACGCCCAGGCGCCTGGATGAACGACTTCCTCACGGGGGGTCCTCGAGAAGGTGGCCTTTTTCTACCTCACCTCGGGTTCATCGCCGGAAACTTCACTCCCCCTGAGAACTACCGACCCTCACTCCTCACTCACCGTGAGGTCCAGACGATCTTCCACGAATTCGGGCACCTCCTTCACCACCTTACATCCAAGGTCCCCATCCCGGGCCGAGCGGGGCTGAACGTAGCCTGGGACTGGGTGGAGCTTCCCTCCCAGATCATGGAGAACTGGACTTGGGAAAAGGAAGCTCTGGATCTGTTTTCCGGTCATTTTGAAACGGGAGAAACCCTTCCGGCCGAAATCCTCAACCGGATGGTGGCGGCCCGACGCTTTCTGGGCGGCTGGTACCAGATTCGCCAACTCTCCTTCGGCGCCCTGGACCTGGCGCTCCATGGAGAGCTCGCCCCCAAACTCGAGTTGGAGACGGCGGCGACCCCGGAATCGGCCGAGACCGTGATGAGGTTTGCCGAAGAACGCCTACTTCCCCTTTCCCCCACTCCGAACTTCGCTCGCGGTCATATTCTCAGCACCTTTTCTCATCTCTTCAGTGGAGGGTACGCCGCAGGCTACTACAGCTACCTCTGGTCCGAGGTACTGGACGCCGATGCTTTCACGCGTTTCAGGGAAGAGGGTGTTGTTAACCGAGAGACCGGCCGGGCGTACCTGGATGCCATTCTCTCCAGGGGAGACAGCTCCGATCCGGAAGAGCTGTTTCGGGAGTTCATGCACAGAAACCCCGACCCGGAAGCACTGCTGGAACGAAATCTGGGGCCCCCGCCAGACTAAGGGGGAAAGAGCTTACCGGCAGTCTTAGCTTGGCAACGGGATCTTAGGAGCCCCTCGCCAGTATTACCAAGAGGACCGCCAACCGACTGGTTCGACCCCTCAGCCCCATGGAGGACCCCATGGACCGCGTGCACACCTCCTCCAGCACGCCCCGGCTCCCTCTCCGCCGTCTTTGCGGTTTACTCGTCGTGACACTCCTTTTCGTGGCCCCAGCGGTGGTTTTTGGCCAATCGCCGTCGGATCGAGTTTTTGAGTTTCTGGAGTCCGCCAGCGGGTTCTATCTCTTGGGGGACATCACCGAGGGGGGGTTGAGTTCCGGACAGGGCACCACCCTCCGGGCATCGTTCCTGGAAGGGGCGAACTACATGGTGGTGGGGTACTGCAACGACAGCTGCACCAATCTCGACCTTACCCTCTTCGATTCCTCAGGTGAAGAGGTTCAATCGGATAGGCTCCCAGACTCCGAACCGATCCTCATGTTCATCGCAGAGTCCTCAGGACTTTTTTATATCCAGGTGGATGCGGTGGAATGCTCCGTCGATCGTTGCCGGTTCGCCGTAGGGATCCTTGGTAGCACCGATGAACCGGGAGTGATCCCGGGGGAGGATATGGCGGGACGACTTACCCTTATCGGCTCTGAGCTCCGGAGCATGGGTTTTACCGAGGTCGGAGACGAAAGACGCGGATCACTAAACACAGATCAGACCATCAACCTTCCCCTCACCCTCCAGGAAAGTCTGGAATACCGGGTGGTGGCCGTCTGTGACATAGATTGCTGGGACCTGGACCTGGCCCTCCTCGATTCCACGGGAACCGAGGTCGCATCGGATTTCATGGATGACGATCTCCCGATCCTTTCCTTTGTGGCCGACGCCACCGGAGAGTACCAGGTAGAGGTCATCATGGTCGCTTGTGGGGTAGAGCCCTGCGCCTATCGATTCAGCACCTTCGCCTGGAGCCAGGGGGATGGGCCGGGGGGAAAAACCTTCTCCGGAGAGTTAGTCTCCCAACAGACGGTCCACGGCGAACTCGAGCCGAAGGATGAGCGACACGCGGGTGCTTACCTCGATGTCTACGAGGTCGAGGTCCGTCCTGGGCAACGGATCATCGTCGATCTTCGGTCCGACGAATTCGACACCCTCCTTCGGCTTCTGGACCCGGACGGAGAAGCGGAGGAGAATGACGATTTTGGTTATGAAATTGGCCATTCCCATCTTGAGATGATGGCGTTGAAAGAGGGAACCTATTCCATTCAGGTGACGTCCTTTTCGCAGGATTCCCGTGGGGCCTACGTTCTCCAGATCGCCGTCGTGGAATGACCGCGGGTCCCGGGATTCCTCTGGACGGTAATCCCGTCGTCGACTAGACTCGAAATCGAAGCCTTTTTTTCCAAACCACAAATATTCACTACGACCCAGGACCCTCCGGAGGCCAAATGTCCGAGGACAAGACCATCTATCGCCCACCCCCGGAGATCATCCAGGCTGCCCACGTGCCCGATTATGAGGCCCTTAGGGCCAGCGCCGCCGCCGACCCCCTTGGATTCTGGGAGGCCCGGGCCAAGGAACTCCTGGACTGGTACGAGCCCTGGGAAACAGTCCTGGACGACTCGAATGCCCCTTTCTTCCAGTGGTTCACCGGGGGGAAGACCAACATCGTCTTGAACGCCTTGGATAGACACCAGACCCCCGCCATTAGAAACAAGCTGGCTCTGGTGTGGGAAGGGGAGGACGGAACCCTCCGGACCTACAGCTACTTCGCCCTCAACCGAGAGGTATGCGAGTTCGCCAACGTCCTCCGGAGCATGGGAGTGAAAAAGGGCGACCGGGTCACGATTTACATGCCGAGAATCCCGGAGTTGGTCATGGCCATGCTGGCCACCGCCAAAATCGGGGCCGTCCACTCCGTGGTATACGGAGGGTTCAGCGTCGAGGCTCTCGGGGAGAGAATCGAAGACAGTGAATCCAGAATCCTCATCACCGCAGACGGGGGGTACCTGAGGGGGAAAGTCGTGCCCCTGAAAGCCATCGCCGACGAAGCTCTGCAACGCTGCGGGACGGTGGAGCACGTGGTGGTCATTCGCCGAACGGGAGAGCCCGTCCACATGGAGCAAGCTCGGGACTACTACTACGACGAACTCATGGCCCTACCGGTCGCACGTTCCATCGGGAACAGCTCCGAGACGGAGGTCATGGACGCCGAGGATCCGCTCTTCCTTCTCTATACGTCGGGGACCACCGGAAAGCCCAAAGCCATCCTCCACACCCACGGAGGCTACCAGGTCGGCGTGGCCACCACGTTGAAGTACGCTTTCGATTTGAAGCCGGAAGACCGGTGGTGGTGTGCAGCAGACCCTGGGTGGATTACCGGACACTCCTACATCGTTTATGGCCCCCTGATCCTGGGGGCAACCTCCATCATGTACGAAGGGGCGCCTACCTACCCCTATCCGGACCGATGGTGGCGAATCGTGGAGCGGTACGGCGTGACGATCCTCTACACCGCCCCCACCGCAATCCGTGGCCTGATGCGTTTCGGCGACTCCTGGGTGAAGAAAAGGGATACTTCTACGCTTCGACTCCTGGGAAGCGTCGGGGAACCCATCAACCCGGAAGCCTGGAGATGGTACCATGAGGTAGTGGGAAAGGGTATGTGCCCAATCATGGACACCTGGTGGCAGACCGAAACCGGAGGGTTCATGATCACCCCGGTCCCATCATTCCCTCTCAAGCCCGGATCCGGCACCAAACCCTTTCCGGGGATCCAGGCAGAGGTCCTCGATGATGACGGGAACCAGGTCCCCCCAGGTGAAGAAGGTAAGCTGGTTATCACCACGCCCTGGCCCTCCATGCTCCGTGGTATCTACAAAGACCCGGATCGATACGTGGAGCAGTACTGGTCCACCTACGAGGGCAAGTACCTGACCGGCGACTCGGCCAAGGTGGATGAGGACGGGTACTTTTGGATCATCGGCAGAATGGACGACGTCATCAAAGTCTCAGGGTATCGCCTGGGGACTGCGGAGATCGAATCCGGTTTGGTGAGCCACGACGAGGTGGCAGAGGCAGCCGCTATCGCCATTCCGGATGAGATGAAGGGGAACGTCATTCACGCCCATGTGATCCTCAAAGCTGGTGTCACCGGCACCCCCGAGCTGGCCAAAGAACTCGTGAACCATGTGGGCCACGAGGTTGGACCTATTGCAAAGCCCGCTCATATCGAGTTTGTGGAGGCCCTCCCGAAGACCCGGTCCGGGAAGATCATGCGGAGACTCCTGAAGGCCCGGGCCATGGGACTACCGGAGGGTGACACCTCGACCTTGGAAGACTAACCGAGGCCGATCCTCATGGGCTCACCTGGTTTGGCCGATCCTCTTACGTGGCCCCTTCGATCATCAGCCTTCCAAGGGCCACCGCGTTGGTTTTGGCCTGGACGCTCTCTGACCTGGAGGGGATGAGAACCGGCGCAGATGCACCTATGACGACATGCCCGACCGCGACATCCGTCATGTATTGAACCGTTTTGGCCGCGATGTTGGCCGCCTCGATAGACGGGAAGAGGAGAATGTCTGCGGCACCCGCCACAGGGGTGCTGACGCCTTTCCGCCGAGCCGCTTCCGCTGACAGGGCCAGGTCCATGGCAAGGGGACCGGCGACATCACAGGATCCGAAGACTCCTCCCTCTCCCCTCCGTGCCAACTCCGCCGCATCCACGGTAGAGGGCATATCAGGGTTCACCTGCTCGATGGCCGAAAGGACCGCGACCTTGGGTTTTTCATAGCCGATCGCTCGAAAAACCTTCAATGCGTTGGAAAGGATCCGAGCTTTGGCCTCGAGATCCGGAGCGAGGTTGATTCCCCCATCCGTAATGCCGATGAGGCGAGGGTTTCCCGAAAGGGGGGAGTCGAAGAGAAAGACGTCGGAGAGGAGGCGATCGGTCCGAAGTCCATGCTCCCGATGAAGGACCTGTTTTAGAAGATCACCTGAGGTCACCTTCCCCTTCATGAGAATCTGCGCCTGGCCCTCCCGCACTAGCCGGACGGCCGTTTCCACCGCCTCGTGGATCTCCTGTCGATCCACGATCTGAAATGTCCCGGGATCTCTGCCCAAATCCCACAACATACCTTCTATCCGATGTTGATCTCCCACCAGAAGACATCGGGCCAGCCCTTCGTCTTCCGCGACGGCCGCGGCCTCCAGGGCCACTTCATCCTGTGCGGCGGCGACGGCAACGAGGCGGGTCGGAAGGGATCGGGCCTTTCTGACGAGATCCTTCAGGGATGTAAGGGGCCCGACAGGCAGGGAGCCCGGGAGGGTCACAATGGGTTTGTCCATTCGCCTTCAATACTCCTTCGGTTGAATCTCACCCTTCAGGACCCGGAGGGCCCCTCGGGCTAGAGCCTTCATTTCCTCAACCTCCGGCCATACTTCTACGGGGGCCAGGAAGTCCACTCTTTCCCGGATCCAAGCCGTGAAGCGGTCGCTGGCGGCCAGTCCTCCTGTCAGAAGGATCCTCTCCACACGTCCATTGAGCACTGTGGCCATGGCTCCGATCTCCTTGGCGACCTGATACGCCATGGCCTCGTAGACCGTCCGGGCCTCCTCGTCCCCCCGGTCGATCATCTTCTCTACTTCCCTTGCATCATCGGTCCCAAGGTAGCTCATCAACCCACCTCGCTTGACAGTCATCTCCTCGAGCTCGTGGACGGTGTGCTTCCCGGAGAAGGAAAGGGCGATCAACTCCTGGGTGGGAAGTCCACCAGCTCGAGTGGGAGAAAAAGGA